>JACRDN010000018.1 GCA_016218575.1 Elusimicrobiota bacterium | reverse complement strand
GCCTTGACCATGGTCAAGGCCGCGAGGCTCGCCTCCTTAAGCAGGTCCTGCTCCGCGGCGGCGCGGCCGAAATGGGCGGCGTAGCCCAGGACGAAGTCCGCGGCCGCGCTCAGGAAGGCTTCCTGGGGCGCAATCTCGAGGCGCGCCTTGAAAGGCTTAGCGGGTTCCATCGATGACCCTTATGAGCTTTCCGGTGCGGGGGTTGCGGCCGAGCGTCCTGGAAGGGGCAAGCTCGACTTGGACGGGCCAGACCATGTCCTCGTCCAAGGCCTTGCGCAAGGTCAGGCGCTGGGCTAGTATCTCCCGCTCCAGGGCCTTGGCGGCGCTGGCGCGCCGGGCTTGGGAAAGCTCGGTCTCCACGCGCACGACCAGCCTGTCGCGGCCCTTCTCCCGCTTCTTCTCCATCTGCAGCGTGGCCGAGAGGCCGGGAACGCGCCCCGCGCAGTCGAGAATCGAGGCATAGTCCACGGAGTCAAAGCCGATCCTCAGCACGTCGTCTCCCCGGCCCAGGAGCTCGAAAAGGGGCGTGGTCCTGCCGCAAGGGCATAGCTCGGCCCCCCAGCGCGCAAGGTCCCCCACCCTGTAGCGCACGATGGGCGTGAGCCGCCGGGGAAACGCCGTCACGTAGACCATGCCCCTCTCGCCCGGACGGCAATGGCGTCCAGTCTCCTCGTCCACGATCTCGATATAGGCCTGGTCGTCGTGGGCGTGGAAGACTCCGGTCGGGCAGGCCAGGCATTGATAGCCCAGATACCAGGAGTCCACCGTGCCGTAGCCCGGGGCCGCGATGACCTTGGCCCCGAATTTCTCCCTGAGCTCCTTCTTGTCGGCCTCGTAGAGGTGCTCGCCCCCGTAGAAAATCTTCTCGATGCGTATGCCCGAGAGCCCCAGCCTCTCGAAGCCGAGCAAGGCGCTGCGGGCCATGCTCGCGATCCCGGCCACGCAGTTGACATTGAAGAGCTTGACCACGCTGTGCATGAAGTCCACGGGAGTATGGTTCGAGAAGGGGAAGTTCATGCAGCCGTAGGCCTCGAGCATTCTGTGGACGTGGAGGAACGTCATGTAGAGCCCGCCCACGGCGAAGAGGTTGGCCACCCGATCCTCGCGGGAAAGCCCCACGGCGTGGAATCCCCGGGCGTTGGGCAGGTAAAGCCCTTCCATCTCCTCGTGGCTGAACAAGGTGGTCTTGGGATATCCCGTGGTCCCCCCGCTCTGGAACACCGTGTAATTCCGGGCCCCGCGGGCCACGAGACCGCCTCCCGCGCGCTTGGGAGGAAGGAGCTCGCGCAAATCGGCCTGGTTAAGCACCGGGACCTTGGACAGGGGGTGCTCGGACTTCGGGTCATACGCCTCGAGGCGGTCGCGGTAGAAGGGTATCTCCTTCTGGGCATAGCGGACGTACTCGCCCAGCTTGCGCGACACGATTCTCCGCCGAGCCTCGGCGCTCTGGGATTCCCAATCGTCGTAATACTTCACGGCAACCTCAGGCCCAGCTTATTAATGATGCCCCGATGAGCGCGCTCGGCAAGAGCCGCGCCTCTCGCCATGGAAAGCGCTTGCGCTGGCCGCGCCGTGGGTGAGACTTCCATGAAGCTCCTGACCAAGTGCTCGAAGTATCCATTGTATTGGAACGGGAACTCCCTCAAGCCGTCACTGATCGAAATACCGAGGAAGTTGAAGACCTTGTCACTCTGAAAATGCTCAGCCAGGCGCGCTTCGTCCGGGGAGTAAGCCCCCTCCAAGGAAGGGGCTAGAGAAAATCCCTCCCGCCTCTCCGGGCGAAAACTCACTTCGATGAGTCGTTTGCCTTCCTCATGGACCGGGACCAAGCTCAAGTCGGGGATGATGACGGAGGCGGGGGTGAGGTAGAAATGGATGTCCCGGCCGCCGCCCCAGATGCGCCTGACCTCGCGCATCCAATCCTCGGCCCGCATGGGCACGGGCATGATGGGGTCCACGGCGTGCCATTGAGCGCTCGGGCCCCGGGCCAAGGTCGTGACGTGGAAGCGCCATTCCGGGTCGTCTCCCTGGCGCAGGTCCCCGACCACGAAGAGCTTGGCCATGGAGGAAAGGGCCAGGCGCGCCCGCGAGGTCCCCTCCAGCACCGCGCAGGCGGCCCGGCCGTAACAGAAGCCCACGCCCCCGCTTGGGTCGTAATACTCAAGCTTGCGCGGGTCGTCGAGGCCCGCCACCGGATGGAGGTAGGTCGCCTCCCAAATGGAGCGAATCTCTTCGAGAGAGACCTGGAGATTCGCGGCCTTCGGATCGCGCGCCAAGGCTTGGAAAGCCCTGCGCACCTCGTCGGAGGACATGGTCTGCCGGCCGTCGAAAGGCGGAGTCCAGCGTCCTCCCCAGTTGCGCGCTTGCTGGGAGGCCTGCGCGCCGGGGATTGCGCAAACGAGGCAGAAAGCAAACAAAGCGAATTTCTTCATGACGTCGGCGATTTCCCGCAATGCGATTATGCCAAGTCTGGCAAGACCGGGCTTAGGCCCTTTGGGCCATTCATGGGTGGGACTTTGGTCCTAGGACAATCAGGTCTAAAGACCCGACATCACTGTCTATCCGAAAAGATTGGGCTTCCGGTCCCATTGCTTGGAGGGCCGGGGTCGCTATAAGAACTGCGGGCCTCCACCTGTTTTGCCACCACCCCGTCCTTGTTGTTGAAGCTGAAGTTATAGTCAACAACAGCGCCAGGCTGAGCGGGAGCGAAATTGTTAGAGGAACGGACAAAGACCGTGTTGCCGGTAAAAGAGGTTGAATTGTCGTATGAAAATTCAGTCAGGCCCAAGGTATTTGTGAATGGAATTGTTTGGACCTGGGCCTGGACTTGGATGATGCGGGTGGCGAAATTGACCGCGAGGGAAAAATTCCAGCTCCCATTGCAGCCTCCCCCGCACCCGCTAAAGGAGCCGCTCCCGGAGAACTGTCCCGTTCCGCCGGAGACGCCTCGAAGCTGTTCCCAAGTGTTGACGCTGTTTGGAATGGGGATGAGGGTTTGGGCAAGGCCGCTGGACAAATCTTCCTTATCTTGCTCCAGCTTGGCGATGGACTTCATCTCCCTAAAATTATCATTGCCCCGAGCGCGGTCCTGGCCGGAGGCCTGTTCCGGAGAAACAGGCCCCGCCTGAATGGGAGCACCCTTGGATTCTTTGGACTCTCGAAATTCTTGCGGCGCCGCCTCCAAAGAAAGCTGGGCGGCGATGTCTCTAAGGGTTTCTCGCGAGGCTTCGAAGGGAAGGCTTGGGGGCTCTCCCGGGCTCACCGAGCTTCCAAAGCCGGGCCGGGAAACAACGACCTGGTTGGGAAAGTCAGGATTTTCCAGGGCAATGCCCGAGAGGGATTCTCCCACATTATTTTTGATCCCCGGACCATTGAAAACCACAGTGGCCTCGCTGTTTTCCTTCACTTGCCCCTCGCCCATGGTGCCGAAAACCCCCAAAATGCCAGCCGGAAGCCGTATCTTCATGTTATTGGGCTTATTCCTGGCGATGCGGCCGGAAATAAAACGAAATATGCCCTTGATGACGTTGGCTGATATTTCTCCCGCCCCGGAATTCGAGTCATAAATGAACTTGTCAAGAATCACCGTCGTGTTCGGGCCCAAGGTCAATACCGTTTCATCTTGAAAAAGGATCTGGAGGCGGCCGTCCGGGGCGGTTGATATCTTGTCGTTGAGAAAGACAGGCTGGCCGCTGCTCAAAATTCTGCCGATTTCGGGATTCACGGTTGGTTTTGCCTGAACCTGGCCTCGGACAACGGCCGCCACGCCGATACGGCCCGGCAGCGGAGTCTGCGCCGGGGCCGGGGTGCGCAGGCCGGCCACGAGAAAAACCGCCAGCGAAGTTTTAATTTTCATAGTTGGTTAATACGCCAGCTTCCATTGGTAGCTGAATTTAGTGGCTATCCGGTTGTTGGTATAAGAAAAGTTGGGGATGTTCGAGATGGTCTGATAGTAATCATAGGTGACAGTCCATATTAAGTCTTTAAAAGCGGAGCTTATAAAGCTCAAGGGCGTGCCGTAGGTGGTGGAAGCCCACCATATATGGTCACGCCGCATTCTCGTGCTGACTAAATCATTGGGTCTCTCATAGTGGTCGAAATTGAAGTAGAGGGAGGAGGCGAGAAACATGCTTTTGGGCAAAAGCCATGTATGGGTGCCTCGCAAAGAATGCCGCTCAAAGGCCAGGTATTTCAGGGCCGAGTGCTTAAAGCCATAGCCGTAGCCGGCTCCCAACATCATGCGGGGGGTAACCCAATAATTCCCGCCCCCGGCGGCCTCGGCTTCAACCCCGCTGCGGTCGGCCGAATCCGCTTGGACATCGGGAGTCGCCGTGAATTGCTGATAAGCGTCTGTCCCGGAAAGATAGACGCTGGCTTTGCGGGTTAATTTCTTCTCAAGCTTCACGCTGGCTCCGCGGTTCCTGAGATAGGCCCTCTGGTGGAGGACAAGATAATCGAACATCAAAGTGGGGGTTGCATCCAACCAGCGCGATTTAAAGGTCCCGCCGGCCTGGAGGGAATAAACCTGGAGGCTGAGCGACTTGACATGGGTTTGGTCCGTGCGGTTGAAGCTGGCCGAGGCGAATAACTCATGCCCGGACTGCGTCCCCAGGTCATGATGGAACTCCACATGCCCATTGGTCATGAGGCTCGTGTCGTCGCGAGGCAAGGATTGGCCGCTCACAAAAAGAACGGTGTCTCCGAAAAGAACGCGCCCCGTGGAAGGAGAAAAGTTGCGATTGTTCATGTAATCGTAGCCGAAGCCCAGATGCCCCGATAGGACGTTGCGCTTCCTGAGGCTGCTGATTTCTTTTTTATAGCGCTCCACCTCCTCCTTCATTTTTTCATCAAGGGGCTCGCGGCTCAAGTTCTCCAATTCCCTCTCGGCGTCCTGGATGTTGTCCAGGCGATAAAGGACGAGCACATAGAACAGCCTGATATCATGGCGCTGGGGATAGAGGGCGAGAATCCTCTCCAGGGGGGCCACGGCCCCCTTGAAATCCCCTCTTGCGACGCGGGCGCGGGTGTAGCGATAATTAAGATCCGGGTTGTCCGGGTCCGCAAGAACCTGCTCGTAGCTGACATCCTCCAAGTCGGCTTTATTCTGAGCGGCCAGCCGGGGTTGAAGGAGGAAAAGAAGCAAACCAACAGCGATGACCCTGAAAAAATCCGTCTTAGGGCTCGCAATGAAATAATATGACCAACTGGCGGGGGCAATTTTGGAGCGAGACGAGGATCGAGGAGCGAGCATGCCCGCAGCGGTATGTGAGTGACGAGAGACGAAGTCGCAGCCCAAAAGTGCCTCGGCCCTTCGGGCAGGCTCATCTTCGGCCGATTTCTTCGTTGCTCGTCGGTCACAATGCGCTGCGGCATTGCTCCCTTCTCGCGCCTCGAAATCAACTCGAATCTGGGCCTGCCAGTTGGTCATATTATTTCGTTGCGAGCCCTTAGGCTTGTCAAAAATTGCCATAAGAGCTAAATTGACTCATGCTCCTTTCCATGCTTTCCGAACGCCTAACCAGGTTACGGCAAAATTTTCGGCGCATTTCCGTTTTGCTGCCTCCCGGATTCCTTCTGGGATTGTGCGTTATTATCAGGCTCTCTGGCAATGAATTCATAGAAGTTTCTCAAAATAAGATTTTCGACGCCTTTCAAGCCCTCTCGCCCCGCTCCTACCAAACCGTCCCGGTGCGAATCATTGACATTGACGATGAGAGCCTCTTGCGCCTGGGGCCCTGGCCTTGGCCGAGAACGAAAATGGCCGAGATCATCTCCAACCTTTCCAAACTGGGAGCTTCCACTATCGTTTTTGATATCACATTTTCGGAGCCGGATGCAACATCCCCGGAGCAAATCGCGCGAAGAATTCCCAGTTCACCGGAGCTCAAGGCCTTGAAAGCGAAGCTGGAGAAATTGCCTCGGCATGATCACATCCTGGCCCAGGCCATGGCTAAAAGCAAGGTAATCACTGGATTCCCCCTATTAATCTATAAAACGGAAACTCGCCCCCTCCTGAAGGCCGGCCTGGCTTACTCGGGGGACAGCCCCTTGAGCTATCTGCCCGGCTTTTCAGGAGCCTTGGCTAATTCCCGGGCATTGGAGGAGGCCTCCTTGGGCAACGGCAGTCTCAGCATCCTGCCGGAAAAAGACGGGATTACTCGGCGCATTCCTCTTTTATTTAGATACGAAAAAGATGTTTATCCCTCCATCGTTCTCGAGGCCGCAAGGGTGCATCAGGAGGAATCGGGATATGTGGTCAAGTCGGCTGGAGCCAGGGGCGTATTCAATTTCGGGCAGCATACCGGGATCAATCAGATCAAGGTGGGCCCGCAGATCATCCCCACCGATTCCCAGGGCCGGGCATGGCTGCATTACACCCGCGAAGTCCCTGAAAGGAGCATTCCCGCCTGGAAATTGCTGTCGGGAGACGTCTCACGGGCTCTCATAGCCGGACATATCGTCTTTTTGGGCACGAGTGCTGTGCGGCTCCGCGACACCAGGACGACTCCGCTAAATCCCTCATGCCCGGGAGTTGAAATTCTAGCCCAAATGACGGAACAGATTCTCTTAGGGCATTTCCTGCAGAGGCCCGATTGGGCCGATGGAGTCGAGCTCGCAGCACTTTTAATTCTGGGCCTGGGCCTTATCTGGCTTCTGCCTCGCCTGGGAGCCCTGTGGTCCGGCCTGATAGGGCTAGGGGCCATCGCCCTAACGTTCCCCCTGTCCTGGTATGCCTTCTCAAAATTTCATCTGCTTTTAGATCCGCTGTTTCCTTCCTTGGCGGCCTTGCTGGTTTATCTTTCCTCTTCCTTGGCAAGCTATTGGCAAAGCGAAACGGAGAGGCGGCGCCTCGTCCTTTTCGACCAGCTCAAGGACGAGCTCGTGGCCATGGTCTCGCACGATCTGCGCGGGCCGGTCAACGCCATGGTCACGGCGGTGACCTTGCTCAGCCGCGAAAGCGCCGGGCCCTTGACCGACTCGCAGAAAAGGATACTCGAGCTCATCAAGCAGTCCGGCGCCAAGCTCAACTCCTTCGTCGCCAACATCCTGGACGCGGCCAAGATCAAGGCCGGGAAAATGCAGTACCACTTCGCCCCCCTGCAAGGTGCGGACGCCGCCCGCAGCGCCCTGGAGCTGTTCAGGTTCGCGGCCCAAGCCAAGAGCATAGCGCTCGAGGACGAGATCCCGGGGCGTCTGCCCCCCGTCGCGGCGGACCGTGAGAAGTTCGAGCAGGTGCTCAACAATCTCCTCGGAAACGCCTTGAAGTTCACGCCCTCGGGCGGGAAGATATCGGTCCTGGCCGAGGCCCAGCCGGGGCTGGTGCGCTTCAGCGTGCGCGACACGGGGCCGGGAATGGCCCCCGAGAATCTGTCCAAGCTTTTCAGAAAATTCGAGCAATTCGACCTCGCGGCCCAGCGGGAGCGCGGCGTGTCAGGCACCGGGCTCGGACTGTCCATATGCCGTTCCGTTATCGAGGCCCATGGCGGCAGGATATGGGCCGAGTCAGAGCCGGGCAAGGGCTCGACCTTCCATTTCACGATTCCGCAGGCCCAAGCATGAGTGCCAAGCGCAAGCAGCACGGCCTGCACCATCACTGGAACCTGGATCCGCGGATATCATTTCTCAACCACGGTTCCTTCGGCGCATGTCCCAAGCCCGTCCTGGAGGCGCAAAGCCAGCTTCGCGCTCGGATGGAAGCCGAACCGGTGCGCTTCTTCATGCGCGAGCTCGAAGGGCTTGCCGACGCGGCCCGAAAGGTCCTGGCCGATTTCGTCAAGGCCGATCCCAAGGATCTGGCCTTCATCCCCAACGCAAGCTCCGGGGTGAGCACGGTGCTGCGCTCTCTCGAACTCAAGCCCGGAGACGAGCTCCTGACCACCAACCACGCCTACAACGCCTGCCGCAACGCCATGGATTTCACTGCCAAAGAGAGCGGGGCCAAGGTCGTCGTCGCAGAAGTGCCCTTCCCCATTCAAGGGGAAGGGCAAGTCGTGGAAACGGTCCTGTCCGGCGTCACGCGCCGGACGAGGCTGGCGCTTCTTGACCACGTCACCTCCCCCACCGGTCTCGTGTTCCCGGCGGAGGAACTGGTCAAGGAACTATCTCGCCGGGGGATCGACGCCATGATCGACGGGGCCCATGCCCCCGGGATGATTCCCCTCGATCTCCGCGCCTTGGGCGCGGCCTACTACACGGGAAACTGCCACAAGTGGCTTTGCGCGCCCAAGGGCGCGGCCTTTCTCCACGTCAGGCGCGACAAGCAGAAGGACGTCCATCCCCTGACCCTCAGCCACGGGATGAATTCCCCTAGATCGGACCGCTCGCGCTTCAGACTGGAGTTCGATTGGACCGGCACCGCGGACCCGACCCCTTATCTGTGCGTGCCCGAGGCCGTCCGCTTCATGGGCTCATTGGTCGGAGGCGGCTGGGCCGCCGTCATGAGGCGCAACAGGAAGCTGGCCTTGGAAGGCCGGGAAATCCTTTGCCGAAAGCTCGGCGTCCCGCCTCCATGCCCGGACAGCATGCTTGGCTCCATGGCCGCCCTTCCCCTTGGGCCGGAGCCCGGGCATGACCAGCGGCTCTGCAACCCTCTGGTCAAGAATCCGCTTCAAGAAAGCCTGTTCAAGCGCTACCGAATCGAGGTTCCCGTATGGAACTGGCCCGCGCCCCCGGACAGACTTTTCCGCGTCTCGGCCCAGCTTTACAACAGCCCGGCTCAATACGAGGAGCTGGGCCTGGCCCTTTCCCAACTCTTAAAGAGCCACCCCCGACAAATCCACCGGCCTTGATGGAAGCGTCAGGACGAGCGGACGACCGTTCTGGAGCATGGGCGAGGCGAAAATCCCATCGCGGTCAAGCGCCAGGAGGAGGGACACGGGTGCCCCGCCCGAGGCCTGGGCAAGCTGGGCCTTGAGCCTCAGGAAGAGGCGGAAAATCTGGGCGTCCCCATAGGACTCTAGGAGGCTCGGCCAATCCCCCGCCCTCACCGAGAACTCCACGTTTTTGGGCCAGGCGGCCTCCGCCATGAGCGCCGAAAGCCTTTTCTGCCCGTAATCGGCCAGGTCCTGGCGGACCTCTTCCCGGGATCGTTCGAGGCTCTCCTCCACGTCGCTCTTGGCGGCTCCCAAGACTTCCAGGGCCTGGGCTCTGCGGCGCTCATCGAGCCTGGCGAAGGATTTTCCGAGGGCCCGGGCGTTCAAGGCCGCCGGCCGCTCGCCCTGATCCACGGTCAGCTCCTGGAGCTGCTCGGAGGCGATGAAGAGCTGGAGGATGGTGGCGTTGATCTCGCGCCGGATAATGTCGCTCATCCAGGTCACGTTGTTCTTCAACAGCTCATGGACGTTGGCGCCGTAGGCGGCGAGAATCGCGTTGCGCGTGGGCTCCGGCAGGCTCTGAAGGAGGCATTGGGTCACCTGCTCGGGGGTGCTTCCGTCCTTGCAGCCGAGGCTCGTCGCGAATTTCTTGATGAGGAAAACGTCAACGCCTTCCCGAGCGTCCTTCTCGGTGATGCCGGGAAGCGGGCTCAAGCCCAAACGGTAGGCATGCGCCCCCGCGATGAGGCCGGGAACGTTGAGCTTGATTTTTTGCCCCAGGAACTTCACCTCGGCATGGCTCAACTCCTCGAGGATGGCGTTGCGCAGATGGCGGACCAGGATGCGCTCCAAGACCTGCGCGTCGGCGAGCAAGGTCACGAGCTGGTTTATGGACTCCAAGGATGGGATGGGGGTCGCCATAAGCTCCTCAAGACTCGGCCCCGCGGGGTTGGCCGCGCGGTAGGCGTCATTCAACTGCTGGCGGACGTCGGCGGGCAGGCCTTGATAAAGTCCCTGGAGCTGGTTTTGCCTTGCCTCGAGCCCTCCGGGGCCGATCACGGCCTCGAGCTGGGTTTTTAGTTCGATGAAGCGAGCCAAGACCTTCTGCACGTCCTTGACATACTCGGACTGGACATGGGCGGGAACGATCAGTTTGTCTTTGCCTCCCGACAGGAAATCGAAGTGACCGGTTCCGGAGTTGGGGTCGTTTCCGGTGTAGGTCACGCCGAAGAACACCCCCTGGTTCTTGACCGTGGCGTTGCCGAGCTGTATCTGATCCTGCTGAAGGTTGACGGAAAGCTCCAAGTCCCGGTTGGGGCTGTAGGCAACCCCGGCCGACACGGTCTTGCGGTGGAACTCTATGGCCGCCCCATCTTCCTTACTATAGCGGCCCTGCACGCCCACATGCCCCTCCTTGCCGGCCGGGGCGACCACCGAGGCCGCCACGGTCTGGACCGTGGTCATCGGGTTCCACTGCTTGCCCGCCTCCACGGAGTAGCGGGCGCCGGAAAGATAAGGCATCTTGCCCCAGAAAGCCACGGAGGCATGGGGTGCTAAGTCCGGATGCACGGGAAGCTTCACCTTATCCTGGGTTAAGGCCGCGGTCGCGAAGTTCTCCTTGAAAAGGCCGACCGCCTCGGTCACCCCGCCGAAAAGGCCGAAATAGTTCTCCTCCCCCAAGCGCACGCGCAGGGCTCCGCTTTGGTCCAAGACCACGTTCGGGAATCCCCCGCTATAGCGCCCCACGAGCATGGCGCTCCAGCCCGCGTCCAGGGGCCCCACGATCGGGTAGGCCCGCCCGACCTGGGCCAGGACGCTGCCGATCACGGTATTTTGACCCTGGAAATCCATGGAGAAGCGGATGGGATCGCGCAGGGACTCTATGGATTGGGGCCGTAACCCGATCCTGGGGTCCAAGCCGGAGAGGCCGTCCACGGTGCGGTCTATCCGGGAGTCGAGGCTCGGGTTATCTGCGTAATATAAGCGGCTCTTCAAGTCCACCACGCCCACCTGGGCCTGGACGGCGTAATCCACCCAGCTGTTGCTTCCCTCGATGTCCTGGCGCACGGAGAAGTAGGGACTGACTCCGATCAAGGGACTGCGGCCGGCCACCCCGAGATATCCGCCCTGAAACGAGAGGCCGTCACGGTTGGCGATGACGAAGCGCCGGGGCTCGAGATTGCGGAAATCCACGCTGACGTTCCAGTCCTGGGACTCGCGGGGCTTACCCCCATCGAACACGGCCCCCGGATTTTGGACCGGAGCGGCCGCGGCGGGCCCTGCCACAACCGGGCCTTTGAGGGACAACTCCGGGCGAGCGAGGCGAACCTCTCGACGCTCGAACTCGAGGACACGGATCCACCCCTTCACGCGCTCCTGCTCTGAGGGATCGAGCTTGCGGAAAGCGTCGGAATCAAAGCCGTAGCCGGGCAGGAGCTCGAGCGAGAAGGCGAAGTTCGCGGGAACCCGCGAGGCCCTGTCGCTGGGGGGATTGCCCTCGGGAATGAGGTTTGTGCTCCAAAGGGAAAGCGGAAAAAGCGCGGACAGTGCGATGGAAAGTAAAGTTTTCTTCATGCCGTATTATACCCGCGCTCGATAAGGAAGGGAGGGGTCCATAGTCCCCCTTTCCTCCGGTCTATGGACCCATGCTTTTTAGGCCCCAGGTCCTATGGCCGGTGCCTGGCACCGCGGCGCCGCTTCGGTCGGAGCACTAGTCCTTGATCTTCTTGAAGAAATAGCAATAAGAGAGTATCTGCCCCGGCTTGGCTCCGACCCACTCCCTGTCTTTCGGAACCGAGATCACCGCATGCTGGATGATGAAGTAAGAGCCGGCTTTGCGAATCCGATGCTCTATGGTGCCTCCCTTCAAAAGGCTGAAACGATAATAGGGCTCCGACAGCTTCTGCCTGGCCGCGTATGATCCATCCTTTACACGCGCGAAAGTGACATCGTTATAAATGGACCTCATCATTTCGCTGTAGGTGGAAAAGGACCCGTATTGGCTCGGCTCATCGAAGGCGCTCGGATCCGCGTAGGTCGTTATGGAAAATGCCTTGAATTCATCTGGAAATAGAGGTCCGTCATGCCCCAAGCTCAAGCCCGCCATAAGCCCCGCCAGGGCCGCGTCGCGGTCCGATTCCGAATAGCAGCGGCCTGCATGCCACCCGGACAATTCCTCGCGGGACGGCAAAGTGCCCGCCTTAAAGAGCGACTCGATCTTGGCGTAGCGCGTAAAACCCGGCGCCTGCAGCAAGAGCCCGGCTGGATCGCCGGCCGCGATGGAGACTTCCCTCTTTCCCACAACGGGGACTTGGCCCGCTCCAGACCGGGCGAAAACGGCGATCACGACAAAACTAAAGATGGACAAAAGCGATTTTTTGTTCATGCCGACATCCTAGAAAACGGCACAGACTATTCTATGAGTCTAAAGGCCTAGACTGAGACCGGCAAAAGACCTATAAACTCTAGGCGGTGGAAACACCTCGACCGAAGCGCTGCGCCTGGAGGATCGCCATCCGGGCCCTTCTCTGCCTCGGCCTCGGATTCGCGGTCTTCGAGGTCCTCGGTTCTTTCTTGCCCGAGAGCCGAAATTTCTACGATCTCAACTATGCGACTCAAGGGGAAGCCTTGATCCATCTGGCCCATCCGGCCGCCGTTCATGTCTCCTATCGCCTGCCGTTGGGGCCCATGCTGGAGGCCTGGGGGCTGTTTCACGCCCCGGCAGCGCTTCAAAAGGGCTTGCCCGCCGCGGCTGTCCTGATGAGCGCCGCCTTGACTTTCGCCCTTGGGACGGCGGCGGGAAACCTCGGGCTGGGCCTTCTTTCGGCGCTGCTTTGGCTTCTCCTCTTCTCCTCTCTGCCCCTGGGAAGCGGCTTCTACAAGCAGCTCTTCTTCACGCCTTTCGTGCTCGCCGCCGCGGGAGCCTCGGTATTGAACCGCCGAAGACCTTCCTTGGGAAGTGCCTTGCTGGAAGCCTGCACTGTGGGCGCAAGCCTCCTTTACCGCTCGACCCTCGCCTTTCTGCCGCCCCTTTCGGCCTTGGAAGCCTGGCTTTCCAGGAAGGAGGACGGCTCGCAGTACCGCGGCAGGCGCGTCCTCATCCTTCTTCTTGTTCCTTACCTTTATATAGCCCCATGGGTCGCCTTGAACTGGGCCGCCTACCGCGAGTTCGTCCCTTTCGAGCACGGCGCCGCCAACATGAACATCGTGACCGGGGCCCTGGGAACCGTTGCTTGCGCGCACGGGGACTTCCGCCGCCTCATGGACGGGCCTCCCGCGGACGGCTACCGCTCGATGGCGGGCTGGGCGGCCGGTTATGTGAGGCGGCATCCGAGTCAATACCTGAGGGGTGTGGGGAGAAGGCTGCGCTATGTTTGGCGCTTGCGCCCCTTTCTATTTTTTGCGGCACTCGCGGCTCTCGTTTGTTTTAGGAAGAATGCAGAGCTCCAAGTCCTCGGCTTATTTTCCATTTATTTTCTTGGAATTAATTGTTTAATGTCCGTCGAGGACAACTACTTCGAGCCGTTGTGGCCGCTCTTGATCGCCGCGGCGGCGGGCCTGCGTTTTTCAAAAAATAGCCTGAAAAGTTCGCCTTGGGCGACGAAGGCCCTGACCGCGTTGGTTCTTATCCTTCAAGTTCTCGCCTTATGGGCTCTTGGACGGATAAGTCTTTACGCCTTACAGTGCCAAGCCGTCCCTCCCAACTCGGATGAAGCTTGGAGAAACGCCGCGGCCTCAAGCCCGGCTGACCCCTGGCTTCTCCATCACCGCGGCAAGCGGGAGCTGGGACAGGGATCGCTTCAAGCAGCGCTCGGCGACCTGAGCCGGGCCAACGCGCTGGCGCCCGGCGTTCCCGCGTTCGAGCTCGAGCTGGCCCTGGCCCGCTCGGAAGGCGGGAAACCCGCTTCGCTCCTGCGCCTTTCTCCCCTTCAAGCCCCTGCATTCAACGACAGCATCGCAGACCAGATCCCCGTCTACAAGGCCCTGGCTTTGCTGCGCTCGGGAAAAGCAAAAGAGGCCGCGGCGCAGGCGGCTTTGGCCCTGGATGCGTGGCGCGGCCGGCAGGGAATGCTCCACCCCCCAGCCGACTCCGGCGAGGCGGAAGCCGACCGGAATCTTAGGAGCGTGGAGGACGAGTCCTTCCTCGGCCGGCTCGATCAAATCCTCGATGGTAAACCCAGGGACCTCCGCCTGGCTCTTCTCAAACTCCTGGCGGAAGCCAGGCCCCAAAGCCCGGCTTTCGCCTTGGAAGCCGCACGCATGGAAATCAGCTTGGGCCGCGTGGACGAGGCTTTGAAAATCCTGGACGCCGTGGGCGATTGCGCTGGACGGGCAAAGGCGCTCCATGAATCCTCTTTCCTTTACCTTGGAGCCGGCCTGCCGGGCCGTGCGCTCGAGGTCCTGCGAAGGCTGACGCGGGATTATCCGCGAGAAGCCGTCTTCCTCAAGGATCGCGGGATATGCGAGTACGGCCTGGGGTTGAAGGCGCAAGGGGCTGCAAGCTTGGAGGCGGCTCTCCGCATGGACCCGGGCATGGAGGAGGCCGCCTTGAGCCTCGGAGCCGTCTACACCGCGCAAAAGCACTATCACGACGCCTTGCGGGTCTACGATCGAAGCCTTTCCCTAAAAAGCAGGAAGGAGCATGTGCGGCGATTAATCATCCAATCCCGGGCGGAGGCCTCGGCCTTGCTTCGACGGCCTTAATCTTCCGGCCGCGGGCGCGCCCTGGATCGCTTGATGCCGGAGCGCAGGCGCTTGTCGCGCAGGATGCGGGCCTTGACCGCCTTGGGCCGACCTCGTCTTTGCCGGCGCAGGCGCTCCCTTTCATGGCGGACCTGGGCGGCAAGGCGCCGCCGGCGGTCCTCCAAGAGCTCCGCCAGGCGCTCGCGGGCCCGGAGGCGATTCTGGACCTGGGAGCGCTCGTCCTGGCAGCGCACGGCAAGCCCCGTCGGCAAATGCACCAGAGTCACAGAGGTCTCCACCTTATTGACGTTCTGTCCCCCGCTTCCCCCCGAACGCGAGAAGCTCTCGCGCAAGTCTCCCGCCCGAACGCCCAGCCGGGCCAAGCGCTCCTCCGGGCTAATCCCCGCCACGTTGGCAGCGGCCGCCGCCGCAGGCGGAGCGCCCGCAAGGGCCGACCTCCGCGGCAAAGCCTTTCCCCTTGGAGGCGACCTTCGGGATGTGCTCAGAGATCTGGATGACGCGGCCAAGCTCCTTGTCGTAGACGTAGGTGCCGGTAATGCCAGACCTCTCTTTCTTTTTCTCTTCCTTGATTTTAGCCATATAAAACACAAAACCCCCGGGCTTTGCTCGCCCTAGGGGTCGGTCCTGACATTTCTCGTTACAGGTTCGAAATCCACTTTTATTAGAGCATATGCCCCGGCATTTGGCAAGCGTTATTTTTTGCCGGCCAAAGGAAGGCGCAGTATGATGGCTTGGGCCCTGGCCAGCCGCGAGTTGACGCCGAAGGGAAGCGCGCGTTCGAAGCGATAGGCCCATCTCCTAAAACCGATGCTGCAGCGGCCTCTGGGAAGGAGGCGGCAAAGCCTCTCGATCCCTCCGAAAGGAAGAATCTCCACGCTCCCGAAGTGCTTCGAGAATGCGTCCCAATAGTGGGCCGAGCTGTTGTCCCTGTCGGGGTGAGGATCACGCTCCTTCCAAGCCAGGAAGGCACGGCGATCGAGACTCGAAGGCCTCCCCGGCACCGGGACGGCCCAGCGCAGCCGATCCAGGAGGAAACTATTGACCGCCGGTTCGCAAAAACGCGCCTCGCCGTCCTTCCTCAAGAGCGCGGCTATTCTCGAAAAACAAGAATCCTCCATCTCTCGCGGGATATGATGAAGAAAGCCCTTCCCCACCACGAAATCGAAGGAGCCTGCCGGAAGCGGCGCTTGGAAGAAATCCCCGGCGATGCACTCCACCGGCAGGCCAAGCGCCGCGGACGCCCGGTGCAGAAGCCCGATGCCGACCTCGGAAGAGTCGACGGCGGTGACCCCAGCCCCGAGTTTTGCCATGATGAGTGCGTTCAAGCCATCGCCGGAGCCGAGCTCCACGACCTTGGATCCTTTGAGCCGCTCCCGAAATCCCCCCATGTAAAGCCCGACCCAACTGGTGTCCACGGCCGCAGCCTTGTCCAAGAACTCGCCGTAGTTTTCGGCCGCGGCCAGCAGCCCCGCCAGGCTCGACCCGCGGTAGCAGGCGTCGAATTCTTCTTTATTGCTCTTCAATATTTGCCCCGTTTGGTCCTACAATTGCCATAGCAACAGTACTTCCAATCTGCACGTTCCAGGCATCGAATCAAGACCGACTGTAGCCGGCTACAGTCATGATTTGCTAGAATCTCAACGCTTCATACCCAACTGTGGGCGCCCACAGTTAAGTTGGTGCGAATGCTTTCGGTTGGGCGGCGGGGTCAAGCGCGGAGCGCCCCCGTCACCCAACCTATACGGGAAAATGTTTTGGGTTGGGTGGCTGAGCGGTCAAAAGCAACGGTCTGTAAAACCGTCGGGCTACGCCCTACAGAGGTTCGAATCCTCTCCCAACCAATCTTTTTTATGGGAGGGAGAGGATTTGAACCGGTATCGGGAATAGGCGAGCCCCTACCGTCAGGCGCCAAGCGCCTGGGCTCGCCGCGAATCCTCTCCCAACCACGCTTATCGCCAAATAGGAGCAGGTGACAATATGCCACTCAATATCATAGTCTGTGTGAAGAATACTCCCGCCACGGTCAACATGCCCGTGGACTCTGCCACCGGGAAGCTCAAGACCGCCGGGCTCTCCTACGCCATGAACCCGTTCGACGAGTACGCGGTCGAGGAGGCCTTGCGCTTAAAGGAGCGCTTGCCCGGCTCCACGGCCACAGCACTCACTCTGGGCCCGGACTCCTCCTGCGAGGCGGTCCTGCGGGAGGCGATCTCCCGCGGCTGCGACGCGGGAGTGCTGGTGACGGGGCCGGAATTCGCGGACGCCAATCCCTACGCCACGAGCTTCGCCTTGGCCGCGGCCGTGAGGAAGCTTCACGCAGAAAAGCCCGTGCACTTGCTCCTTTTCGGCAAAAATACCAACGATGGAAACTCGGGCGCCGTCGGGCCTGAAACCGCGGCTTGGCTCGATTGGCCGGGCCTCACTTCCATCAAGAAAATAGACGCGATAGACGAGAAGTCCGCCACGGTGTGGCGCACGGTGGAGGACGGGGTCGAGGTCCTCAAGGTCGCCCTCCCAGCCGCGCTCTCCACGGTCAAGGAGATCAACGAACCGCGCCTGGCCTCCCTCAAAGGAAAGATGGCGGCCAAAAAGGCGGCCATACCCAAATGGAGTTCCGCGGACCTCGGCCTAAATCCCAGGGAGCTGCAGGCAGCGCTCTCCAGCACCACGGTTTTGCGCTACTCCCCCCCTCCTCCCCGCCCCGGGGGAATCAGGGTCGAGGGCGCCACCGCCGCAGAGAAAGCCAAGAAGCTCGTGGATATTCTGGTAGAGAGGAAACTGATCTAATGGCTATTTTAACAGTCGCCCTGACCCCGCGCGGGAAAATGATCCCGGCCGCCTACGAGCTCTTGACGGCCGGCCGGGCGCTTGCCGACAGCCGCAAGGAGCCATTGTGCGCCGCGGTTCTCGGCAGCAAGGCCCCCGAGTTCGCCAAGAACCTGCTCGAGCGCGGAGCCGACAAGGTCTTCACGCTATCGGACCCCAGGCTCGACAACTTCAACGACGAGCTCCACGCCAAGACCCTGGCGGCTCTCGCCCGGAAGGAGGGCCTCGGCCAGATTCTTCTTCCCGCCACCGTGGCGGGGCGCTCCTTGGCCGCGCGCCTCTCGGTCCTTCTCAAGGCGGGCCTAGCCTCGGAGGTCTGCGAGGTGCGCCAGAACGGCACGGGCCTCAAGGCCAAGCGCTACCAATATAGCGGCAACGTAGTCTCCGAGCTCGAGTTCAAGTCCCAGACCCAAGTCCTCACGGTCCAGGCCATGGTTTTCCCCCCCGCTGAGAAGCAGGCGGGGCGCGCCGGGGAGATTGTTCCCGTCGCCCTGGATGCGTCGGTCGAGAGTCGCATTGAATTCCTGTCCTACCAGCCGGAGGAGAGCAGCGAGATCGACCTAGCCAACGCCGAGCGAGTGGTCTCGGGCGGCCGGGGCCTTGGCTCGGCGGAGGCCTTCAAGGCCATCCGCGAGCTGGCCCAGGCCCTGGGGGCCGCGGTCGGAGCCAGCCGCGCGGTGGTGGACTCTGGCTGGATCGCCTACCGCCATCAGGTCGGCCTCACCGGTCGCACCGTCAGGCCCAAGCTGTATCTGGCCTGCGGAATCTCCGGCCAGATCCAGCATCTGGCGGGGATGTCCTCCTCCGGGACCATCATCGCCCTCAATACCGATCCGGACTGCCCCATGATGCAGATGGCCAGCATCTCCGTCCAGGGAGACCTCAACGAGCTCCTCCCACTCATCACCGCCGAGATCAAAAGGCGGCGAGGTCAGTCTTAAGGCCTAACCATTAAACCCCTGACACCAGCCGAAAAGCCCGGCTGGCCTTAGGACCTCTTCCTCCGTCTTCCTGGGCCCTTCGACTCATTCTTCCTCAACCTCAAACCAGTAAAATTTTAAAAGCTCGGGAATTAAAATCGAGCCTGGAGGAATCATGATAAATCTTTTAAGTCTGGCACTCTTGTCAGGATTAGGCATGGCCTCGGCCCAGGAAATTCCTGCCGTAGGCTTCAAGGAAGTGGAGGTCGCCGCCGCCGAATACCGCTATCCCATCATCATCACCATGAATCTGGCGCAAAGCCATGACGAATACGCCTCCAGCGGGGGGTTTCAATTCCGCCAGTCCGCGGCCAACCGATTCGTCGAGACCATCCTCGACATCCCGGGCTTTCCCTTAGGAAAATTCCCCCGCACCATGCACGAAGAAACGCTGACGAGCTTCCCGGGAGACGGCAAATCTCAGGGCTCCTCGCAAATCGCCCTTTCCCCGGCCAAAGACAGGCCGGATCTGGCGTGGGTCAAGGTCAGCCGCACGGTGCAGGGAGACTTCGACGAGTTCCGGTTCTACTTCAAGGTGGACTTCTCGGCCGAGGCAAGGTTCACGCGCGGCTCGTGGCAGGATTTCGAAGCAGGCCATGAAGTGGCGCTCGAGCTCACCCCGGTAGGAAAGCAGTCGGCCGACCGCGCCTTCCAGGGCTCCCTCACCCAGGCCAGCCCCCAGATGCACCAGCAGTTCGAGAATTACCTGGCCAAGAAATTCCCAGGGAATATAAAGCTTGGAGACTTCATCTCGACCATCAAGACTTCGCAGGCCCTGGCGCTCTACGGGAGCAAATCCAAGCTCAAGGTGAGCGAGCCGGAAACGCAGATCAAAGTCGAGACCGGGATGCTCTAGCACTCAGCGGCATCAGAAAATGCTTTGCCGCTGATGTGCTACGCCGACTCGTCGCGAAAGGGATAAACGCGCTGGGAGGGCTCCTTGATCCCCTGGCTCGTGAGGAAGGCGCAGACGACCTCCTCCTCCTTCTCCTGCCATCTCGGTTCGGGAGCCTCGACCCCGACCTCGATGGAGCCCCCGGCGATCATGGAGTGGCCCCCGCCCCGGTTTCCACCCCCGAGCAGGCGCTTCAAGAGCCTTCCTGCCCTCCCGGAAGGATCGTTGGTGCGCAGCGAGATGTAGAGCCGCCCCTGCCAGCGCCCGGTGACCACCGACCAGCCCATTTTTTCGTGAGTGAGGAGAAAGTCCGCGATCTGAGCCACGCGGTCCGGGGTCTGCAGGGGGCCGAGGCTTACTCCGATGATGTTGCGGCATACAAAGGCGTTGCGGATGCCGCGGGCCAGGATTGAAAAAAATGCCCCCGGCCTCTTGGGATAGGAAATCCGCCAAAGGGCCTTCATGTGAGCCTTCGGCCAGAGGGCCTGGTAGACCGCGATGTCCCGATCTCCGGCCTCCCGCCCCAGGTTCTGCGTCTCGGAGCCGATCCCGTAGACGATGGCGGTGGCAAGGCTCTTGGGGATCTTGATGCCGGAGGCGAGCAGGGCCTCGGCCAATATGGTGCTGGTAGCTCCCACGCTCTCGTCTATCAGGAGAAGATCAGCCTGCGTGTCGGCGTGGCGCGGGTGGTGATCTATGATGAGGTCCGGCTTGCGGCGCGGCGGACAGCGGTTGTTGCGAAAAGGCGGCTGGGTGTCCACCAAGGCCAAATGCTGGGCCTGGGCAAGCTCTCCCTTGCGCAGGGGATGGGCCGGGATGGTCAGGCGTTCGGCCATCAGGCGGTTCTCGGCCCGGCCGATGATTCCTCCGTAGAGGATGCGCGTACGCACCTTGGCCACCCCCTGGACAAGGTGCGCCAAGGCCCAGGCGCTCGCGAGGGAATCCGGATCCGGATGGTCGTGGGTCAAGATCGTCAGGGGTCTGAGTTTGCCGGCCTCCTGGTCCAGGAAGGAGAGAAGGCGCCGAGCATGAAAAGAGATTTTCATCGGATGCCGCCGAATCCCACGAAAAACAGCCAGATGAGGACCGCGAGACCCAGGGCAATGAGCTTTTCCCCCACGTTGTGCCGGAAAAAATGCCTAAAGCTTTCCTCGCGGGTATGGGGAGCCAAGGCCTCCAGGAATTTCTCCACGGTCTTCTGGAGGGTCCTGAGGTTGCTCACCTGCGATATCTCCCCGCCCCGGGCCATGGCGATGGTGCCGTGCTCTTGACTGGCCACCAGGCACAGGGCGTCTGTGCGCTCGGAGAGACCGAGGGCCGCGGTGTGCCGCGTGCCCATGTTCGTGATTTTCCCGAATTCCTTGGACAGGGGCAGATGAGCCCCGAAGCGGCTGACCCGGCCGTTCTCGATGAGAAGAGCCCCGTCATGACCGAGGGAGTGCGAGTCGAAGATGCTCTTAATGAGGGCCTCCGACATCTCCCCGTCCAAGTCCCAACCCCCCTCCACGTGCCGGTCCAGGGGATCGCGCCCCTTGAGGACCACCAAAGCCCCGATCCGGTCGTGGGCAAGATCCGACAAGGACCTCACGATGATCTCAGTCTGGCGCGAGACCGGCTCCTCCTGGGGGCTGGCGCCGGTGAGGCTCCACACCGCGATGCGCTCGAAAAAGCTCCTCAGCTCCTCTTGGAAAATGACCACGATGGCTATGAATAGGATCGCGAAGAACCCCTGGAATATCCAAACCGTCATGTACATGCGCATGACCCGGGCCAAGGTGTAGACCAATGCCAGCATGAGAAGCCCTCGCGCCACGAAGGCGGTCTTGGTGCGCTTGAACCATACCAAGAGGGCGTAAATGAGCACGGCCACCAAGCCGATGTCCAAGAAGTCGGACAGGCCGAAGGCCTCGAAAGGGTTCTGGTTCATTGCTTTTTCTTGTCCCCCATGAGCTCGGGCAAGGTCCAGATCATGTCCTTGCGGCTGTACGAGGAAAGCTCGACCTCGTTGGCGTCCATATGGATGGCGTCCACTGGGCAAGCCTCCACGCAATAGCCGCAGAAGACGCAAAGCCCGAGGTCGATGTCGAAGGTCTTGGCGCGCTTCTCCACCAGGACGTCGGGGCTGTCCTCGGCCGTGATATGGATGCATTTGGCCGGGCAAATGGTCTCGCAGAGAAGACAGGACGTGCAGCGCGGCGAGCCGTCCCCTCGCTTGAGCAGCCTGTGCCGGGTGCGCGCCCTTTTTCCCAGGACAGCCGGGTCCTCCGGATACTGGACGGTGACGGCTCCCTCCGGCGCCGCAAGGCCCACGGAGCGCCTGGCGTGGCGAGAAAGATTCACGAACAGGTGGCGGAAGGTGACGAGAAGGCCTCTCCACACTTCCCACAGGTAAATCTGTTCCCTGAAAGTGCGGCTCGGGCGAGAAACGGGACGGACTATCACCGCCATAGCCGTCCCCCCTTCAAGAAGTAGACTCCCCAGACCGTGGCGATGAAATTGAGGAGGGACAAAGGCAGGATATTCTTCCAGCTTAGATCCAGGAGCTGGTCGAAGCGCAGGCGAGGCAAAGTCCAGCGCACCTGCATCAGGAAGAAGAGGACGAGCATGAGTTTGGCGGTAAAGCTCGCCACCATGGCCGCCCCCCCCCAAGGCCCGGCGGGCGCTACGAAGGGAATCTGCCAGCCGCCAAGAAACAAGGTCACGGCCAGGGCAGATATCACGATGGACTCAACGAAGTCGGTCATGAGGAACATGCCGAATTTCATGCCGGAGTATTCCACATGGTAGCCCACGATCTCGGCCTCCCCCTCCGGAAGGTCGAAGGGCGTGCGCTTGGTGACGGCCGCCCCCGCGGTCAAGAAGAGAAGGAAACCCACGGGCTGGAGGAAAATCCCCCAAGCCGGAAGCCAGCCGCCCAGGAGCCGGCCCTGCCAGAGGCAGGCCTCCTGCAGGTCGAGGCTCCCGTAAATGAAGGCGACCCCGGCCACGCTGGAGGCCAGGCACACCTCGTAGGAAATCATTTGCGCGGCACCCCTAAGCCCTCCCAAAAGGCCGTAGTTCGAGCCGGAGGCGTAGCCCGCCATCACAATCCCATGAACCCCCAAGGACAAGAGGGCCAGGACCAGGACCAAGCCCGCGGGGCTTTCCACTGGCTGAAGGCTCCAGGCCTTCCCCGCGAACTCAACCGCACCCCCGTAGGGGAACGCCGCCAGACAGAGGAGAGCGAATCCCAAGGAAATAGCCGGGGCCGCGGTGTGGAGAACTCTACGGGCGTTCCTCGGGACGAAGTCCTCCTTGGTCAGCATCTTGAGAGCGTCCGCGATGGGATGAAACAGCCCCAACAGTCTTATCCCGAAAATTGAGGCCCGGTTGGCGCCGACGCGGTCCTGGAGCACGGCACTTTGCTTGCGCTCGACCCAGCCAAGGAACCCGGCAAGACCCAAGCCCAAGCCCAAAGCGAAGGCCACCTTGGCCAAAATCCACAAGGTCACGGCGCCGCCTCCAGCGGCGCGCTTTGGGTCAGGCGCTCGCCGAGCTCGGAAAAAATGCGCCAATCCGTTCGCGCTTGGCCCAACGGCTCCAAGGCCTTGCGGTAGAATTGGGTCTTGCCCTCGAAATTCGTGAAATGGCCGTCCTCCTCCGCGTAGGCCGTGGCGGGCAGGCGGTAATGGGTCAGATCACCGGTCTTTCCTTTACATGAGCCCTGAAAAACTGCGAGGTCAAGGCGCGAGAAAAGCCCGGCGGCTTTGTCCTTCCACACCTTGGCCGCGTCCCGGTCCACGATGTAGAGGCCCCAAACCAGGCCTGCCTCTATCTCCCGAGCCAAGGACTCCCAGGACTTAGATGGGATCTCGGTCCCGAAGCCGAAGGCCTCCCCCCCTTTGAGGTTGGGCACTTTCTCGCGGCGGCGCAGGAGCCCGTCCTCCTCCCCGACCTGGTCGGGCTCCGGGGAAAATAGGAAGCGGCGCACCCCCAGCACGTCGCAAAATAGCCTCTTCATGGCGGCCCAATCCTCGTTGGAAAAGGCCCCCGAGGCGATCACGGCAAGCCCCTCCGGACCCTTGGCCTTGAAACCATTTTTCAGGGCCGCGGCCACCTCGTCCAAAGCCCTCTCCCAGGATAGTTCCTGTCGGGGTTTGAGCCTAATGACGCGGCCCAGACGGTCTTGATCCAGGCTTTTGTAGCCGTAGCGGCCCTCGTCGCAAATCCAGTAGCCGTTGACCTCGGGGTTGTGGCGGGGCTTGATGCGCGCGGCCCGGCGCCCCTCGTTGTGCCAGGTCCTCTGGGTGTTGGTGTGAAGCGAGATGTTGCAGCCCCGCGCGCAGCCGGGGCAAATAGTGTCGGTCTCTTCCAGGTACCATACCCGAACCTTGTAGCGAAAATCACGCTCCGTGAGGGCCCCGACCGGGCAGATGTCCACGACGTTCCCGGAATAAGCGTTGTCCAAGGCCATGCCGGGGATGAGGTCCACGCGCTCCATATGGCCGCGGCCGAAAATCCCGAGTTCGCGGGTGCCAGTCACCTGATCCACGAAGCGCGTGCAGCGGGTGCAAAGAACGCAGCGCTCCTGGTCGAGCATCACGTGGGGGCCGATGGGCATGCGCTTGCCCTTGTGGAGCTTATCCTCTCGCACCTGGCTTTGGTAGCGGCCGATCTTCATGTAATAGTCCTGCAGGCCGCATTCCCCGCTCTGGTCGCAGACCGGGCAATCCAGCGGGTGGTTCACGAGGTGGAACTCGAGCGAGGCCGACTGCGCGCGGCGAGCAGCCTCGGAATCGCTTTTCACCACGAGGCCATCCTTGACCGGCAGGCGGCAGGAAACCATGGGCTTGGGCGCGCCCTCCACCTCCACCACGCATAGGCGGCAGTTGCCGGGGTTGCCCAGGGCCGGGTGGTAGCAGTAATGCGGGATCTCGACGCCGGCCTTCTTGGCGGCCTCCAAGACCAACGTTCCCTCGGGAGCCTCCACGGGCTTGCCGTTCAAGGTGAATTTAGCCATGCCTCTCGAAATCCTTGGGGAATTTCTTCATGAAGCCCCGGGTCACGACCCCGACCGTGTCGCCCAGGGCGCAGATGACCTTGCCGGTGATATTCTCGCCGATGCGCTGAAGGTTGGGCAAATCCCCCCCCACGCCCCGCCCCGCGAGGATCCGCTCCAAGATCCTCACCGTCCACTCGCTGCCTTCCCGGCAGGGAGTGCACTGTCCGCAGGACTCGTGGGCGAGGAAGCGCTCGATGTTGTGGGCGACCTCCGCCATGTTCACGGTCTCATCGAGGACGATCACGCCTCCCGCTCCCAGGAAGGAGCCGACCCCGCGCAGGCCCTCGAAATCCATGGACACGTCGATCTCATGGGAGGAGAGTACGGGCGTGGAGGCCCCGCCCGGGATCACGGCCTTGAGCTTCTTGCCGTCGCGCACGCCCCCCGCCGCTTCGAGTATGCGGCGCAACGGGGCACCCATCGGGAACTCGTAGACCCCCGGCCGCTCAACGTGGCCGCTCACGCTGTACACCGCGGTCCCGCCGCATTTGGGGACGCCGATCTTGGCGAACCACTCCCCGCCGTTAAAAGCGATTGCGGGCAGCATGGACAGAGTCTCCACGTTGTTGACGACCGTGGGCCTGCCCATGAGGCCGGCCACGGTCGGAAAGGGCGGAGGCTGCCGGGGCCATGCCTTCTTGCCTTCCATGCTCTCCAGAAGTGCCGTGTCCAGGCCCGAGATATAGGCCCCGGCCCCGCGCATGATCCTGACCCGGCAGGAAAATTCCTTTCCTAGAATATTGCCGCCGACAAGGCCCGCTTTCTCGGCCTCTGCCACGGCTTTCCTTAAGACGCGGTACTGGATCCCGTACTCCCCGCGAATGAAGACGAAGGCGTCCTTGGCCCCGATGGCATAAGCAGCGATAAGGAGGCCCTCCAAAAGTTGATGGGGGGAGCGTTCGATGAGCACGCGGTCCTTGAAGCAGCCGGGCTCTGACTCGTCGGCATTGGCCACCACGTAGCGGGGGCCCGGAACCTTTCCATCGGCAGGCACCGTGGCCCACTTCATCCCCGTCGGAAATCCCGCCCCGCCCAGGCCCCGCAGATTCGACTTCTTGACTTCCTCGATCAGTTCAATCCGGGAGAGGCTCAGAGCCTTTTCAAGGCCTTGATAGCCTCCCAAAGAACGGTACACCGGCAGTTCGGCAAGCCTCTCTTCATTGAAATGCCTCGTCAATATTCGGGTGGTCTCGTAGCCCTGGGCCACGGGATCGCGGCGGGACCGGAAATCGGGGATATCCCCCTGGCCCAGCGACGC
Source organism: Elusimicrobiota bacterium (assembly GCA_016218575.1). Taxonomy (NCBI): domain Bacteria; kingdom Pseudomonadati; phylum Elusimicrobiota; species Elusimicrobiota bacterium. Next base: position 21,189 of record JACRDN010000018.1, on the reverse strand, counting down.
GGCGATGGACTCCTGGCTCGCGGCTCCGACCAAGGTTTCGTTGACCAGCAGGGCCGGGGCGTAGTCGCAGGCCCCCAGGCATTCCATTTCCTCGAAGCTAAAACGGCCGTCAGGCGTGGACTTAAATGGCGGAACACCCAAATTCTTCTCAAGGCAAGAGGCCATGGCCGAGCTTCCGGCCATGGCGCAGGAAAGGCCGTGGCAGAGGCCGATGCGCTTCTTGCCCGTGGGCTCTTGGGTGAAGAACGGAAAGAACGTGGCCACCTCGCGCACGCGCGAGGCCGGCAAATCGAAGATCTCGGCCACGAAGCGCTCATGCTCGGGCTTGACACAGAGGTTCCACTCCTGGACCAGGCGCAGGGCCTCTAGAAGGCCCATGGGCTTGTAGGGGTAATAGGAAGCCCACGCCTTGAGCGCGGCGGCTTGCTCGGATGTGAACGCGGCCTCGGATGTGTTCACCGGTCCAGCTCTCCCGCGATCATGTTCACGGAGCCGAAGGTGGGGATCACGTCGGCCACGTAGGAGCCATTCAAGAGCTTGGGCAGAGCCGCCATGATGAAAAAGCAAGGAGGCCTGCAGCGCACGCGGTAAGGCCGATCTTCTCCCGATGACACGACGTGGAACCCGAGCTCGCCGTTTCCCCCCTCGACGGCGCAATAACCCTCGCCGGCCGGGATTTTGATCCCCCAGCTCCACATGATAAGCTCGAAATGGTTCATGAGCCCCTCGATATTGCCGTAGGTCTCCTCCTTTGGCGGCAGCACGGCCGAACGCTCCGCGGCCTTGACCGCGCCGAAGCTCTCCCGGCCCGCCCCCTGCAAAGTCTGATCCACCTTGGCTCTGTACTTGGATAAGAGAGCCGTCTCGCCCTGCTTGCCCGCGTCCTGGAACTCGAAGGCGTCCTTCATCTCCGAGGGCTCGAGGCTGTGCGCCCCGTCCGGGATCTTCTTGAAACACTGCTCGACTAAGCGCAGGCTCTGCTCCATCTCGGCCAGGCGCACGAGATAGCGGTCGAAATTATCCCCCTTGGCGCCCACCGGGACCTCGAAGTCGAGCCGGTCGTAGACGAGATACGGATGGGCCCGGCGCACGTCGTAGGGGATGCCGGTCGAACGCAGGAAGGGCCCCGTTATGCCGTAAGCCAAGGCGTCTGCCTGGGTGATGGCGCCGGTTCCCTCCATGCGGTCCATGAAAATCCTATTGCGGGTGAGGAGCTTGTCTGATTCGGCAAGGGCCTCTCGGACTTTCTTGAAGGCCGCGAGGCAACCCGCGGGAAAATCCGCCGGCATGTCGGCCTTGACCCCGCCCACCCGGGTGTAGGAGGTGGTGACGCGCGCGCCAGTCAAGCTGTCGATGAGCTGGTAGAGGTACTCCCGAGCCTTGACAAGATAAAGGAAGACAGTGAAGGAGCCGAGCTCCATGGCGCTGGCCCCGACGCAGGTCAGATGGTCGGTCACGCGAGAGAGCTCGGAGGCGATCACTCTCAGGTATTGGCCTCTCTCGGGAATCGTGATCCCGGCCAGCTTCTCCACGGCCAGGCAGTAGCCCGAATTGTTGATGAGGGGAGAGACGTAGTTCAAACGGTCCGTCCAGGGCACGACGTTGTTCCAGGTCTCGGACTCCGCGTGCTTCTCGAAAGCCCGGTGAAGGTAGCCAATCTCGACGTCGGTGGAAACGATGCGTTCTCCCTCCAATTCCAGAATAAGCCTCACCACCCCGTGCATCGCCGGGTGGGCGGGGCCCATGTTGAGCATATAGGTTTTTTGGGTTCTCATTCGTACTTGAGCGCGGGCCTTTGGCTGTTGAAGCTCGGGTTGTTCTCTGCCTCGCCGGCGGGCGGGCCGATGAGGGGCTGTCTCTTGGCGATGGGATAATCCTTGCGCAGGGGATGCCCCGAGAACGCCTCGTAAAGGAGGATCCGCTTGATCTCGGGGCGGTCGACAAATCGGATTCCGAACATGTCCCAAACCTCGCGCTCCAGCCAATCCGCGGCCGGCCAAAGAGAAGCCACCGAGCGCAGCTCCGGCTCCTCTGCCGTCGCGCAATGGACCTCCACGCGAGGCTTGTCCTCCAAGCCCGTGTCAGGGTTGAGGCACGCCAGGCGATAGACCACCTCGAAGCGAGGCTCTCGTCCCAGCTTGGAATAATCCACGCCAAAGAGATCCGCTAAAACGTTGTATCCCTCCTCCTTGAGGTATTTGAGCACATCGAAGGCCCGTCCCGGCCCCACCCAGCGGCTCTCGAATTCCATTTAAGCCCCCCGCCTGCCCTGCCTCTGGATTTTCTCCTGGAGGAGAATGAGCCCCTGCAGGACCGTCTCGGGCCGAGGCGGGCAGCCCGGGATGTAGAGGTCCACGGGAAGAATCGTGTCTATGCCCTGCACCGTGGCATAGTCGTTGTAAAAACCTCCAGTGCAGGTGCACACCCCAAAGGCCACCACCCACTTGGGAGCGGCCATCTGGTCGTAGATGCGCCTCAAGACCGGGGCGATCTTGTGGCTTATGGTACCCACCACCATCAAGACGTCTGCCTGACGCGGAGAGAAGCGCGGAAACCCCGCACCGAAGCGGTCCATGTCGTAATGCGAGGCCGCGGTGGACATATACTCCATGCCGCAGCAGGCGGTCACGAAGGGATATTGAAAGATGGAATACTTGCGCGCCCAGCCCAGGGCCGCGTCAAGCTGGGTCGTGAGCGTGCCCGCGGGAGCGAAATCGTCTACCGGCATTCCAGGACTCCCTTGCGCCAGAAATAGGAGAGCATGAGGCCCAGGAGCCCCACGAAGGAGGTCAGGACCAGGAGCTGGCCTAGGCCAAAAAAGGGCCGATTGAGGGCCCAGGGCAGGAGAAAGGCCAGATCCACGTCGAATACCACGAACAGCACGGCGAAGCGATAAAAAAGCACGGACATTTTCCCGACAGCCGCCTCGATCGGCGGCATCCCGGTCTCGTAGGGCATATCCGCGTCTCCCTGATGGGCCGGGCGCGGCCCGAGCCAGGACCCAGCCTTGAGCAATACCGTGATCAAGACCGAGACCAGGATCAAATTGAAGAGGAAGGCGACGGCGTTCATCTCAGCGGGCCAGCCCCCTTGCCAGGAAATCAAGTATCCAGGGCATCAAACCAAGAACAGCCGAAGGGAGCGCGCATGCCAATGCCAAAGTCCTCGCCAACGTTCCCCCTGGGGAAGACGGGCTTGAGGAGCCCGTCCCCGACTCTTCTTCAAAATACATATCCCTCACCAAAGACAGATAGTACCCCATCGCGATCAAGGCCGACAACCCGGCGCAGACGAGCGGGATATAGAGGCCTGTTTTCAACGCCTCCCAGAATATCAGGAGCTTGGCCAAAAACCCGGCCCCGGGCGGCACCCCGGCCAAGGCCAGGAGCAAGGCCGCGAAGGCTCCCGCCGAAAGGGGATCTCGGCGCGCGTAGCCGATGAGCTCACGGCGGGTGGAAATCCCGGAGGCCTTGAGCCAAAGGAAAGCCCCGTTGCTCATGAAGGCGTAGGCCGCCAGGTAGAAGAAGACCGCAAGGGCCTGGGAATGGAGCGCTCCCTGGGCCGCCCAGCACCCGACTCCAAGGAGAACGTTGCCGGCATGGGCTATGGAGGAGTAGGCCAAGAGCCTCTGCAGGTTTTCCTGGCGCAAGGCCAGGAGCGCCCCGGCGAGCATCGTCAAAGCCGCCGCCCAAGGCAACGCGCGCGCCAATGTCGAATGCGGCGCCAGGGCCGCAAGGCGCATCAGGAATAGGACGGCCGCGGACTTCATGGCGGTGGAGAGAAACCCCGCGAGCTCCGGGTCGGAGCCCTCGTACACGTCCGCCAGCCAAAAATGGAAAGGTACGGCACCCAGCTTGAACAGGGCCGCCGCTCCCATTAGGACCAGGCTGGCATCGGCCAAGCGGCCCGTAGCCGAGGCCAAGGCCAGGCTCTTGGCGCTGGCGTAATAAAGCGCCATCCCCATGAGATAGAGGGCGCCTGCCAGGCTTCCGGCGAAAAAATATTTGACCGAAGCCTCGAGAGCGGCGGAATTCGAGCCCCGGGATCGGGAGACCAGGAGGTAGGCCGGAAGGGACATGAACTCAAGGCCTATGAAAAGCATGAACAAATTCCAGGACACGGCCAAGAGCCCCATGCCCAGGACGCTCGCCAGAAGCAGGGCCGCCGGAACCTCGTCGCAAACGCCTAAAATCAAGGCCAGGGGCAGGGCCGCCGCGTAAAGCAGGACTTGCCATGACAAGGAAATCCCATCGACGCGAATGAGCGGCCCGAACTCGGAGGGAACGCCCGACGCGGCCAGCATGAGCGCCGCCGCGATCGCCGCTACGACCAGTCCCTTCAAGAAGCGCCGGACGTTGGCCTGGGGGTCGGGGAAAATCGTCCCCGTCAAGAGGCTTCCCAAAACCCCGGCGCTCAAGACCAACTGGGGCCCCAGCATGAAGAGCCTCATCGGATAATCCCCTGTACCGCTGGAAGCAGGACATCGAGCCAAGGCTTGGGATAAAGGCCTATCGCGAGCATGAGAAGGCTCAAAGTCCACAGAAGCCCCTTCTCGCGCAAGTCGAGATCGGTGACCCGCCCGGACGCCGAGCCCGGCCCGGCCTCGGCCCAAAACACGGCTTGGTAGGCGGGCAAGGCGTAGGCCGCGGCCAAGGTCACCCCAAAAACACCCGCTATGGCCAGGGCCGGCAGGACGCGAATCATGCCGAGAAGCGCCATGAATTCCCCCACGAAGCCGTTCAAGCCGGGAAGGCCTATCGACGCCAGGATCGAGAAGCCGAAGAAAAAGCAGAGCCAGGGAGCACGCAAGGCCAGGCCCCCGAAGTCGGAGAGGCCGCGGCGATGCGAGCGCTCGTAGAGAATCCCCACCATCAGGAAGAGGGCTCCGGTGGTAAGTCCATGGTTGATCAGTTGGAGCGCACCCCCGGAAAGCCCCTCGGAAGTCTTCGAGAATATCCCCAGGAGGCAGAACCCCAAGTGGGCGATGCTCGAGTAAGCCACCAGCCTCTTCAAGTCGCTTTGGGCCATGGCGCAGACCGCGCCGTAAAGGATGTTGACGGCGGCCAAGGCCCCAAGAGCGGGAAGCCAGTCCCAGGAAAGGTCTGGAAACAGGGGAATAAGTATCCGCAGGAAGCCGTAAACCCCCATTTTCAGCATCACCCCCGCCAGCATCATGGAGCCGGCCGCGGGCGCCTCGGTATGGGCGTCGGGAAGCCAGGTGTGAAGCGGCACCAGGGGAATCTTGACCCCGAAGCCCACGAGCATAGCCAGGAAAATCGTCTTGGCCCAGCGGCCGGATGCCGGGGCCTTCAGGCTCGCCAGTTCCCAGGTCCAGGCCCCGAGAGCCTGATGATGCTGGGTCACCAAGGCCAGAAAACCCACGAGAAGGAAGAGGCTGCCGAAGAACGTGAATAGGAAGAATTTGACGGCCGCGTGCCTGCGGCCTTCCGAGCCCCAAAGGCCGATGATGAAGAACATGGGGATGAGCGCGGCTTCCCAAAAGATGTAAAACAGAAACAGGTCCGCGGCCAGAAACACGCCCATTAATGCCGCCGACAGCAAGAGGAAAGCCGCCCAATACCCGCAGGCCCGCTTCTCTCCCCATGAAGCCAACAAAGAAATCACCGTGAGGAAGGCGTTAAGCAGGCACAAGCACCAGGAAAGCCCATCGATGGACAGAGCATAATGAATCCCGAAGGCCCAGGCCGGTCCGCGCTCCGCGAAGGCCGAGATCCCCTGGATGCCGCTGCCCCAGGGGAGGGCCAGAACCGCTGCCAAGCTCAGGGCCGCGAATAAAAGAGACATACGCCGCGGCCCGCGCTCCGAGGCCACGCCTGACAAGGCCGTGGCGATTGCCCCCGCGAAAGGAACAAGCCAAAGGAAGGTCAGAGCCATAGCACCGTCGTCAAGAGGGCCCCGACCCCGGCCAGCATCCACCAGAGGTAATCATTGAGGAGCCCAGTGGCCAGGAGCCCCCCTGCCTCTCCCGCCATTTGGGAAAAAGACCCGGAGCTTTCGATGAGACCGTCCCAGAGAGCCCTGTCCCAAAGGCGTCCCAGCAGCTCAGACAACCTCTCTGCGGCGCGGGCCACAAGGCCCGCGGCATGCTTCCAGCCAAAATCGCAGTTCAGAAGCCGCTCAAGCCCCGGCCAACGCCGCCGCCACTCCCAATCCCACTCGGGCCGCCCCAAGCTCCAAACCCAGGCCAAAGCGATTCCGGCCGCGGCCGCGGCCGAGCCCACGGCGAGCACCGCCATGGAGAACGGGGGAAGTTCGGGAGGTGCTGCGAAAACCCAGCCCGAGCGGAGCATCGAGATGAAACCCTTGGCAAGCCAGCCCACCCCCAAGGCCCCCAAGCTCAGGAAGAACATGGGAGCGGCCATGACGGCCTCGGCCTCATGCGCGCCCAAGGGGCGGGCCTGGCTTCGGCGAGCACCCAAGAAGGTCAGGAACAGCATGCGGAAAATATAGAACGCGCTTAGAACCCCGATCAAGATCCCGGTCGCGGCGGTGAGCCCCCCGGCACGCAGGGCCGCCTCCAGGATCGCGTCCTTGCTGAAGAAACCCGCGAAAGGCCATACCCCGGCCAAGGACAAAGCCGCGACCGTGAAGCAGAAAAAAGTGAGCGGCATTTTCTTGTAGAGCCCCCCTGCTTCCGAGAGCGAGACAGTGGGTTTGTGCAGGGCGTGGGCGATATTCCCCGCGCAAAGGAAGAGCACGGCCTTGAAGAAGCCGTGGGTGACGAGATGAAACACCGCGGCCCCGGTCTGACCCAGGCCCAAGGCGAAGACCATGAGGCCCAAATGGCTCACAGTGGAGTAGGCTAGTATCCTTTTTAAATCGGTCCGGGTGCAGGCCAAAAGCGCCGCGGCGGCGCAGGTAAAAGCCCCTGTTAAAGCCATGACCGGCCCCAAAAACGCCACGGCCGATATCAAGGGCCAGGAGCGGGCCAGGAGGAACACGCCGGCCGTCACCATGGTCGCGGCGTGCATGAGGGCCGAGACCGGGGTCGGGCCCTCCATGGCGTCTGGAAGCCAAAAATAGAGAGGGAACTGAGCGGATTTGGCGCAGGCCGCCCAAAAGAAGCAGAGCCCGGCTAAGGCTAGAAATCCGGGGTCCGCCAGAGAGATCATCTGAAATATGAAGCTAAACCGCGTATTGGCCTTGAAAGTCGCCATCAGGATGAGCACGCCCAGCATCAGGCCGAAGTCCCCCACGCGGTTGACCATGAAGGCCTGGAGAGCCGCGCGGCGGGCCGACTCCTTTTGATGCCAGAATCCGATCAGAAAATAGGAGGATACCCCGACCAACTCCCAGAACAGGTAGAGCTGGACGTAGTTGTTCGATATGAGAAGCCCGATCATGGCGAAAAAGAACAGGTGGAACAGGAGAAAAAAGCGGGAGAATCCCGGATCTTTCTTCATATAACCCCAGGCATACACATGGATGAGCCCGCCCACCAAGGAGACCATGGCCAACACCGAGATGGAAAGCCCGTCCAAGCGGGCCCCGAAGGAGATGCCCACGTCGCCGACCGCCACCCACGTGTAGAAGGGCGCGTCCATGCCCCAGCCCGCGCAGACCCGAGCCGCCAGGGAAACGCTCGCGGCACAGACCGCGGCGCAGGAGGCAAGAATGGGAAGGTGAGTCCACTCGGGCTTGAATCGCCTAAAGACGAAGAAACCCAAAAAGAGGGCGGCGACGGGAGCGCCCAAAAGAACGTAGACCTCCATCGGGAATGCGTGCATGCTAGCCCCGCAAGCTCCCAAGACCGGCGGAATCGAGGAGAGCCCCCTCCCGCTGGAGGCGCAGGATGAGGGAAAGTCCCACCACGGCCTCGGCGGCGGCCAGCGCGATGATAAGGGCCGCCGCACCCATCCCCTCCGGGTCGACGGAAATCCCCGCGCAATAAACCAACGCGATATTGGCGGCACTGATCATGAGCTCGAGCCCAAAAAGCATGGCCAGGAACTGGCGCCGGAAAACCGCCATGGCCAGCCCGGAGGCGAATAGAAAACCGCTCACGCTCCAGACCATGGCTCTCATCTTCTGCCGTTCACCAAGGCCAGGGCCGAGACGAACAGGAGAAGCCCCACCGCCTCCGTGGCCGGAGCGTAGGAACCGAAGAGGACCGCGCCCAGCCGGGACTGCACCGAGTAAGACGGGATGGCTCCGAACGGAGCCATCCCGTCCCGGAGCATTAAATAAGCGACCTGGAGGAAGGGGATGAGCAAGCCCAAGGCCGCCAAAGGCCAAGGTATAGACAGCCGCGCCCAAATACCCCCGGCTTCCTCCAAGGAAGAGGAGGAAGCCATTATCGCAATCACAATCAGGACCATGACGGCCCCAGCATGGACCATGATCTGCAAAAAGGCCAAAAGCGGGGCCTGGGACAGAAAGAAAAACACCGCGGTCTGAAGAAGAACCGCCAACAGACATACGGCGCCCACGTAAAGGGAGCGCTGGCGGATCATGAGGCCGGAAAACAATACCGCCGCCGCCCCGGCCGCGCACATGGCGAGGTTTTTGAATACCATGAGCTGTTTATTTTATTTTTTTGGGATTATTCCCGCAATGGGCAGGCTGGCGGGTGGTCCTGCCGCCGCGCCAGACTGAGACCCCAAAGCACGAAAACGCTCATGAGGCCGGGAATCAAGTAGTATGTCAGGCGATAAAGGAGAGCCCCCATCAAGGCCTGTTCCCAGGAAACCCCCAGCCCCTGGAACACCGCGGCCATGGAGCCCTCGAGAACTCCCAGCCCTCCAGGCAGAAGGGGGATGAAAGTGGCGGCCTGGCCGGCGGTGAACCCCGCGCTGAGATGTCCGACGTCGAGGCTCACCCCCACAGCGCGGAAGCTGCAGTAAAGCGCCAGCATGGCCAGGCACCAGTCAAGCCCCGTGTAAACCACGGTCTTGGTGAGCCGTTTCTTATGTTGCCGCACCCTCGAGAGGCCCCGGTTCAACTGGGATTCGAACTCCTCGAAAGCCTCGCGTGGGATCTCCGCCTTCGAGAAATAGAAGACCGCGTGGTTCAAGGCATGGAAGAGCTTTTGGGAGAGGCGGTTTCTCAGCTTGTGGTTGAAGAAGAAGCCCAGGATGAGGACGGCTACGCCGAGCAGAATCAGCATGCCCAAGGCGCTTTCCATGACAGGGAGCCTTCCCCCTCCCAAATGATAGACGAGGTAAATCAAGCCCTGCCCCAGGATCACGGCCAGCACGATATAAAGGATGGCCGAGCTCAGCACCGAGGCGGTCACGGTCACGCCGTACGGCACGTGCCGCTTCCTTAGGAGGTAGGCCTTCAGGGCGAAGCCGCTCAACCCCGCCGAAGAGATGAAGTAATTGGCCGTGGTGGAAACCAAGGCCACGCCCAGGAGTTCGGCAAGAGGCTGGGAAAATCCGAGAAGGGACAGGATTTGGCCCAAGGCCAGGCCCACCATGGCGTAGCTCGACAAGGCGCAGAAGAGTCCCGCCGCCACCCAGCCCCAGAGGATGCCGGACACGACGTGAAGCAGGGGATGGAGGCTTTTAATGACGAGCCAGGCCAAGATCGCCAGCGAGAGCACGCCCCCCGCCGCGACCGCCGCCTGCCGCTTGACCTTAGACCATGATTCCTTCAAGCAGTTGGGCCCTTAGGAACAGCCGAGCGAATTGCCGCAATTGAGGCACTTATAGCAAGTGCCGTTTCGTACGGTGACATGCCCGCAGCCGTCGCAGAAAGGCGCGTCCGCGGCCCCCGAGGCCTGAGAGTCCTCCTTGGGTTTGGCGGGGCATTCCCTGTCCGGCGGGACATGGGCAAGCTCGCTCCTGCCCAGGTATTCGACCCCAAGCAGCCTGAAGATGAAGTCAATCACCGAGGTCGCCTGCTTGATGTGGGGATGCTTGACCGGGCCGGCGGGCTCAAAGCGCGTGAAGGTGAGGCGGTTGACGAGATCCTCGAGAGGCACGCCGTATTGAAGGCCCAGGGAAACGGCGATCCCGAGGCAATTGAGCATTTCCTGGAGGGGAGAGCCGGGCTTGTTGAAATCAATGAAGACCTCGCCCAGCCGGCCATCGGGATACTCGCCGGTCTTGACGTATATCTTCTGGCCGGCGATGGCCGCCTCGTAGGTGTGTCCGGCGCGCTTCTGGGGCAGGTAGCGCCGCTCCAGGATCGCTCCCGCCATTTTCACCTCGCTCTCGGCCCCCTTGCCCTGGGCGACCGACAAGGGCTGGGAAAGCTTGCAGCCGTCCCGGTAGACGCTGATCGCCTTGAGGCCCAGCTTCCAGCTCTCGATGAAAATGCTCTCGATGTCCTGGACCGTGGATTGATGGGGCAGATTGACGGTCTTGGAAATGGCGCCTGAGATGAATGGCTGGGCGGCGGCCATCATCCGCACATGCCCCATCGGCGCGATGAAGCGCGTTCCGCCGCCGCAGGGCGCGGCGCAATCGAACACCGGCAAATGCTCGGGCTTGAGATACTGGGCATTCTCCACCCCTCCGGTCTCCAGAACGTGGGCAATGATGGATTTGCGCTCCCTCTCGGCGTACCCCAAATTCTTGAGCGCGCGCTCCACGGAGTGGTTGACGATCTTGATGGTACCCCCGCCGGCGAGCTTCTTGAATTTCACCAAGGCGAAATCCGGCTCGATCCCCGTGGTGTCGCAATCCATCAAGAGTCCGATCGTGCCGGTCGGCGCCAGAACCGTGGCCTGGGCGTTGCGGTAGCCATGGCGCTCGCCCAGCCTCACCGCCTGAGCCCAGGACTGGCCGGCCGCCCTGAGAAGATATTCCGGGCAGCCCGGCTCAATGCGCCGGACGGCCGCCTGGTGGATGCGCATGACCGCCAGCATGGGCTCCCGGTTCTCCTCAAAGCCCGCGAAGGGGCCCCCCCTCGCGGCGGCGATCTCCGCGGAGGTCTTGTAGGCCTCCGCGGTCAAGATGGCGGTCAAGGCCCCGCACCAGCTTCGAGCCTCGGGAGAATCGTAAGGCAGGCCCAAGATCATCAGCAAGGTCCCCAGATTGGCGTAGCCAAGCCCGAGCGGGCGGTAGTCATGGGAGTTTTTCGCGATCCTTTCCGTGGGATAGCTGGAGTAGTCGACCAGTATCTCCTGGGCCAGGAACACGACGCGCGCCGCGCGCCGGAAGGCCTCGACGTCGAAGACGTTGTCCTCGCGCAGGAATTTCAGGAGATTGAGCGAAGCGAGGTTGCACGCGGTGTCGTCCAGGAACATGTATTCCGAACAGGGGTTGGAAGCGCGGATGCGGTCGGCGGCCGGGCAGGTGTGATAGCGGTTGATCGTGGAATCGAACTGCACGCCCGGGTCCGCGCAGGACCACGCCGCTTGGGCGACGAGCTTCATGAGCTTGCGGGCTTCATGCTTCTCGAAGACCCGGCCCGTCGTCCGGAGAGCGGTCTCCCAGGCTCCGTCTTCGAGGACGGCCCTCATAAAGGCGTCCGAGACCCGGACCGAATTGTTCGAGTTCTGGCCGCTCACCGTGCGATAGGCCTCGCCGTTGAAGTCGGAAGGGTATCCCGCGGCCACCATGACGGCGACTTTTTTCTCCTCCCGCTGCTTCCATTGCAGGAAATCGACGATCTCGGGGTGGTCCATGTCGAGGCAGACCATCTTGGCCGCCCGCCGGGAGATTCCCCCGGATTTAATCGCCCCCGCGCCCTTGTCGAACACCTCCAGGAAGAACATGAGGCCCGAGGGGCTCCCGCCGGTGGACAACTTCTCGTAGCGGCTGCGGATCTTGGAGAAGTTAGAGCCCGATCCCGAGCCGTATTTGAAAATGCGGGCCTCGCTTTTGAGCAAGTCGAAAATGGCGGGGAGGCTGTCCTCGGCCGACTGGATAAAGCAAGCGGAGCATTGCGGGCGGGTGTATGCGTCCCGCGCCATCTCGACCTTGCCAGTCTCGGGATTCCAAAACCAGTTGCCGCCCTGGCCGCGGACGCCGTACTCCCGCGCAAGCCCTGCGTTCAGCCATACCGGGGTATTGAAAGCCGCCATTTGGCGGATCAAGAGATGGGCCAACTCATCCTCGAGGATCTTGGCGGCAGGGCCGCCGAGCACCCCCTGTTCCCCGGCGGCGCCGCGGATGGCCCGGACCACGCGGCCCACCGCCTGCTTGGCGCTGTTCTCGCGGCTCGAGGCGTCCGGCGAAGTCGGCCGGCAATACTTGGAAGCCAGGATGTCGGTGGCCAGCTGAGACCAGGCCTGCGGGACCTCCACATCCTTCATCTCGAAAACCGAGCTCCCGTCCGCGTCGGTGATGCTGGAGACGCGCCGCTCGTACGCGACGGCCCCCAAGGGATCCTCCTTGCTGGAGGTGAAGTAGCGCGAGAGCTGGAGGGAACCGGCCTTCTTGGGGTTTTGCGCCTTCGATATCGTCCTGGGCATCGGGCTTCTCCTAGGGGCTGCCTCTCGCGCAAATGTGCCGCCGCCGAATACAGATTGTACATGGCCGCCGATGAAACGTCAAATCATCGGGCGGCTTCGAGTATTGACGCCCAGTCCAATCCCTGTTATAAGGTAAGGAATTCGACCTTCGAGGCCGAATAAAGATGAAGAAAATCGTGGTGGTAGACGACGATCCCGCGATGCGGGAGCTCATCGCCGACATCCTGGGCCCGCATTACGAGGTGCTCAAGGCCGAGGACGGGGCGGCGGGACTCGAGCTCGTCAAGAAGGCCATGCCGGACTTGGTGGTGCTTGACCTTCTGATGCCGCGCATGCACGGCTTCGAGGTCTGCCAGAAGATCAAGGCCGACGAGACCTTGCGCCGCATCAAGGTGCTCATCAGCTCGTCGAAATCCTACTCCAAGGACATTCAAACCGCCAAGCAGGCGGGCGCCGACGGCTACATCGTCAAGCCGTACGCCATCGATGAGCTGCTCGGTCAGGTGAAGATTCTTCTGGAAAAGGATGCCAAAGCCCTAGAACTTAAGTTCTGGGGCACACGGGGCTCCATCGCCTCTCCCGGGCCCCAAACTTTGCGCTACGGCGGCAACACCCCCTGCACGAGCCTTCGCGCGGGAGACGACCTCCTCATCCTCGACGCGGGAACCGGGATCCGGGAGCTCGGGCAAGCGCTCGCCGAGGAAAGCCAAGGAAGGCCCCTGCGCGCGCATCTGCTCATCGGCCACACCCATTGGGACCATATCCAGGGACTGCCCTTCTTTGGCCCCCTCTACGCGCCCCAGAATAAGTTCACGATTTACGGAACCCACGGGACCACGCAGAAGTTCGAGGATGTCCTAAGCGGCCAGATGCACCCGACCTACTTCCCGGTTTCCTTCCGCGACCTCGACTCGAAGGTCGAGACGGTGGAGCTTTCCGGGCCCTGGGAGATGGGCGCGGTCAAGGCGCGCTACCACTACCTCAACCACCCCGGGATCACGATCGGCTTTCGCCTGGAGACCAAGGACTGGAGCGTTTGCTACCTCAGCGACCACGAGCCCTACTCGCGGCTCAACGCCAAGGGAGAATTCAGCGTGCAGGAGGACTTGGCCGTGGCGGAGTTCGCCTCGGGCTGCGATCTGCTCATCAGCGAGGCGCAATACACCGAGGAGGAGTACCGCGCCAAGAAGTCCTGGGGGCACAGCACCTTCGCCGACGTCGTGGGCCTGGCCGCCAAGGCCGGGGTCAAGAATCTCGCCCTCTTCCACCACGACCCCTCGCACACCGACGAGATGATGGACCGCTTCGTGGCCGAGTGCCGCGAGCACGTGGCCAAGGGCGGGCATTCCTTCAATTGCTTTGCCGCGCAGGAAGGCATGCGCGTCACCTTGTAGTTCGAATGGGATTCCCACTGTCGGCGCGCAGGCGCTCCACGGCCTGGGCGGCGGGTCCGAGAAAGGCCGGGCGCCCCTCCCTTAAATACAGCACCCGGCCGCAGACCGCCTCGATAAGTCCCAGGTCATGCGAGACCAGCACGAAGGTTTTTCCCTTCGCGCGCAAGCGTGCGAAGGCTTCCAAGCACTTTCCTTGAAAGGCGAGGTCCCCCACCGAGAACATCTCGTCAATGGGGATCACGTCGAGGTTCGAGTGGAGGGCCGCCGACAAGGCGATCCTCGCGGCAAGGCCCGTTGAGAGCTCCCCGTAGCGCGCCTCCCAATATTTCTCGAGGCCAGAGAAGGCCAGGATTTCCTCGCGCCGACGCAGATATTCCCGGCGCGGCATACCCAAGAGGGCGGCGCATAGGGAGAAATTCTCGCGCACCGTGAGCAGCGGCTGAAGTCCCGCGCTAAGCTGGAAAAAAGGGCTGGGCCTTCCATGGACATTGACCTGGCCTTCGCTGGGAGCCAATATCCCGGCCAGGATCAGGAGCAACGTGCTCTTGCCCGCTCCGTTGGGGCCGATCACCCCGAAGACCTCCCCCCTGGCGATCTTAAAACTCAAATCCTGCAAGGCCCAGAAGCGTCCGCGCGCGCCCTGACCGGTAAGGCTTCGCCGCAGCTGATTGAGGAAAGTATTCCTCTCCTCTTTTATCGCGATGGAAAAAATCTTGCCGAGACCGCAGGCCTCGACCGCAATGGAACTCATACCAAGAGCCTATCGGCGAACTTCTGCTCTTGCCTGCGGAAAGCCCATAGGGACCCGGCCGCGGCCGCGGCCCCCAGCCCCAAGGCCAGACCGAGGCAAGGCCACGCGGGCATTCGCCCCTCGATGGCGCAGGCCCGAAAAGCGGTGAGGATGTATGCCAGAGGGCTCATGGCCAGAAGCCCCCGCCAGCGAGACTCCAGCATGTCCAAATGGTAGAAGACCGGAGTGAGATAAAACAGCGCGGCGCAAAGCACCTCCCAGATGCGCTCCATGTCCTGGTAGCGCGCACCCCAGGCCGCCAACTGCAGGGCAACGGCAGACACCCAGCAGGCAAGGCACCCGATGAGAACCGGGAGGAAAAGCCAGGCCTGGCGGATCGGTTGGCCGAAGAACGGGAGAAGGGCCATGAGGAGCCCGGCCTCGAGCGCGGCCGTGAAAAGCGCCACCCCCACCGCCGACAGCACGATGATCTCGCGGGGAAATATGTAGTTCAGGACCAGCCCCCGGGATCGCCGCAGCGACCCCACCGCCGATGAGGTCGCCTTCTGGAAAAAATTCCATAGGACCAGGCCCACGAGAAGGTAAGCCGCGTATTGGTTCACGAAGCGGCCCACCCATTTGATGAACAGTGCGTAGAGCACCGCGAACATGAGCAGGGGGTGCATGAGGGTCCAGAAAAATCCCAACGCCGTGCCTTGGTCTCTCAGCAGAAACTGGGTCCGAGTCATCTCCCAGAAGAGGAATCCGTACGGGAAGGCCTCAGCGGCCCGCGCGTTCTTTGAGCAATTCCTCATAAAGGTCTCCCAAGAGACATGCTTGGGCCTTCCAATCATAGCGTTTTTCCACGGCCGCCCGGGCGCGCAGCGAGATTTCCCGCCGCAACCCGGAATCTTCCAAGAGGCGAAGGACCGCCTGGGCGAACTCCCGCGCGCCATCCGCCTTTAGGAAATCATGGCCGGCGCGCAACGCCAGCCCCTCGGCCGCGCGCGAGGTCGCCACCACCGGCACGCCCGCGGCCGCGGCCTCGAGAATTTTTCCCTTGATGCCGAAGCCGAGGCGCATGGGTGCTACGAACACGGCGGCTTTCTGGAGATAGGGGCGCACGTCCTCCACTGTTCCCGTCACGGTTATTCTGGAATCCTCGTGAGGCAAACGACGCACCGCCGGAGTCGGGGAGGAGCCCACCGCGTAGAATCGCAGCCCGGGCCGGCGCGCCCGGATGATGGGCCAGATGTCGCGGTGAAAATGAAGGACGGCGTCCTCGTTGGGGTAATGCGGGTAATGCCCGAGAAAGACGAGGCTATCCTCGGCAGCCTCAGCCCCCGCGCGGGGGCTGAAATGCTCCACGTCCACGCCCGTGGAAATCGTCCGGACTTTCCGCTCGTCCATCCAAAGCGAGAGCCTCCTTTGGTCCTCGGCGGTCATAGCCACCACCCGGTCGAACCACGAGCCGGCCTTGCGGACCAGAGCCGCCCTCTTGAACCAATCTGGCAGGCGCCGCAGGCGCCCAAAGCCGGACATTTCCCGAAAATAGGAATTGAAAATAGAAAGGCTTCCCATGTCATGCTGGGTCCAAACCAAGGGAATCGCCCCCTTAATATGCCGCGCGTAGGGCGCCATCAACTCGTACTCGACGTGCACGAGATCGGCCTCTCCCCGCGCCAAGGTATCCGCAAGCCGCAGGCGCATGGACTCCCGATAAAAGCGGGACACGTCCTCCGGCAGGCCCCGAGCCGAAGGCTCGGGGCCTTTCCCCACCCAATGAATCCCACCGAAGACCGGCCTCAGATGTCGGTGCTCCGCGGCGAGATCCGCGGCCGCGGCATGGGAGCCGGAATTCTCCGCCGCGAATGTGAGCAGGGAAAATTGGAAGCGCTCGCCCAACATCCGGCAGAGGGTATGTATTCTCTTGGACCCTCCGTCCCAAGGATAGGGCGCCCAAGGAGAGATCATGAGCACCTTGGGGCGAGAGTCCTGCCTGGCTTCTGTCATATCGGGGCTATTTTACAAATGTTATCATCGAACGGCATGGCCGCGATCCGGATCGCCGGCATTCTGCTTGTCCTTGCGCTCAAAGCGGGCTGCCCTCCCCTGTTGTACCGGTCATTGTTCTTCGCCGCGCTTTTCCCCCATTATGTCCTGGCCGCCGTCTATTCACGCGGGAGGATCCGAGCTCTATGGTCGTCTCGCGCCGCGCGCGAGCGCCTGGCCCTCCTGGGAGCCGCGGGGGCGTCGATGATGGCAGCCTCGATCCCATCAGTGATCGTGATCTTCGGCGCTCATCACGCCTTTACGGAAGCCTATTTGTCGCCGGAGGGCTCCGCCAGGCATGGCCGGCTGTTGACGGCGGCCAGGATTTCGTTGAGCTTCGCGGCATACGGGACTTTGCTTTGGGGCTCTGATCCGTTCTTCCGGCTCATGCCCGAGCGCGCGTGGCAAGGGGCCGTCCTATTGTGCTCGGCCTGGCTCCTCGCGGCCGCCTGGCGCTCCCTTCCGGCTCTGGGCAAGCCCCAATTCGGAAACCTTCTCGTTTTCGAGGGCACGGGAGTCTTGGCCGCTTTGGTTCTGGCCGGAGGGTCGGTCCAATTCCTGGACGTCGTTTTCTACCACCTCTGCGTCTGGATAATCCTGCCGGTCCTCGATCTGCGGGCCGCCGGAGCCAGGCCGGCGCTGCTATTCCTGGGGCAGGCCGCCGCCGCCACCGCCGCGTTTTTCCTCGCCATGCCCTACGCGGGGCTTTTGACGCGCTGGGGCCTGCTGGAGTGGCGCCGCCAAGGAGAGCTGTGGGCTTACGCGCACATCGCCTCCTCCTTGGCCCTGTCGCGCCGAAATCCAGGCTGGATACGGCGGCTGTTTCAGCCGAACGGGACCTGAATGCGGTAGGGAGATCCCGCCTTCCAAGTCACCCCCTCCATATAATAATGGGCCAAGGTGAGGCTGTAAGCGACAAGCGCTAGCGCCGGCTCGCGCATAGCCTGCAGGAAGAGGGTTAGAAGAACCGCGGAGCCCACGCAGGCCGCCGGCACGGCGCGCGGCGGGACCGCGAGCAGCCGGTAGAGAGCATGGACCGCGGCCTCCCGGTTCTTGTTGCAGTCGTGGACGATGTAAAAAGTGAACGCCGTGACGTCATGGATCAGTCTCGCGGCCAAAATGGAGAAAAAAGGATACCCGGCCAAACCCAGCGCCCCGACGCCCGACAGCATCGCGGCGTTAAGCCATAGGAAATCCCGCCCCCTGCCGGGCGGCGCCAAGCGGCGGCAGCGCCAAGTGCTCCAAAGAAGGCAGGCCAGCGACGAGACGCTGAGAACAGTCGCGGCCCGGGCCCACCCCGCAGGCAGGGCTTGCCAGCTGAAATTGTTCAATATGGCGAAAGCCCAGGCCAAGCGCTTCCATAGGCGCAACTCCGGCCGATGCCCGGGGACAAAACCTATCTGCTGGCCCACCACGTGGTACGCCGTGGCGGCGCCGAAAGCGGCCATGAAAACCGCGCGCTCCTTGAAGAACAGCCAGGCGCCGACCACGGCCAAAGAAGCCATAAGGGCTCTCAGCTCGAGCTTCCCGTAAAACTCCCGATAGTCGGAGTATCCCGCCCAGAGCAGGTGGCTCGCGGCAATATGAGGAAGACCGAAAAACACGTTGAAATAGAGGAGTTCATGAGGATTGCGCGGGAGTATCCGCCGGAGCGGCCCGCCCGCGAAAGCGTCGCCGGCCGCCACCGTCGCGCAGAGGGCCGCGATCCAATAGAGGGACTTCAGGAATTTCCATGGAATCGCGACGCCTTGGGCTGGGGGGCCGAGCACGGGCCAATTCTATAAAAAATGGTATCATCCGCGATGATGACTTCCTTTCCCAAGGAGTACATCTATGACGAGGCCGACGTCCCCGCGCAATCCCCGTGGACCATGGAGTCCCTGCTCGAGAGCCTGCGCCGAAACTCCTTACCGAGGGGATTCCAAGAGTTTTTCGATAGGGACCCCGAGCGCGTCCCCCCCGCCGATGGCGCCGTCGTGGTCTCGCCGGCCGATGGGATCCTGGAAATCAAGCCCCGAGCGGGGAAAATAGAATACATCGTCCATATGCGCCTGACCGACGTGCACGTGCAGAGGATACCCCTCGCCGGAACCGTCGTGAGCGTCGAAAGCCAAGGCGCGGATTTTTACTATCCGGACGACGCGGATTATTGGCTGGGGGTACGCGCCGTCACGACCATACAATCCTGCCTCGGCCCCTACGTCGTACGCCAAATGACGACTCTGATCACCAAGAGGATAGAAACCTGCGTGAAGCCGGGAGAATCCGTTTCCCTGGGCCAGCGCCTGGGGCGCATCAGGCTCGGCAGCACCGTCACCTTGCTGCTGCCCGAGTCGGCCCGTCCCGCGGCCTTTCCCGGCCGTAAGGTGCGGGCGGGAGAAACCATCCTGGCCCGCTACGATTAGGCCTTAGATGGCGGGCCGCTTCCTTAAATTTCGTGGGCATGTCGTAGCCCTCTACGGCCTGGCCTACTTCTATTGCGCGCGCCTCATCCTGGGAGCCGGGCATCCGAGCTTTTTCCCGCTGGGGATATGCGTCATGTCCTTCTACGGCTTTGTGTACCTCTTCAACAAAGCGTGCGACACTCGCGAGGACTCGGTCAACGCGCCCTCGGAATGCCTGGGACCGGAAGAGCGAAGGGCCGTCCTGAAGCTGAGCCTCATCCTCTATTGCCTCCCCCTCGCCTATTTGATCCGGCTCTCCCGAGGCCCGTTGCTCGCCTGCTACCTCGTCATGGGCCTGGTCGGCGCCTGCTACAGCCTGCCCCTGGGGGCGCGAAAGCTGCGCCTCAAATCCTTCGCCGCGACCAAGGCCCTCGTCCCGGTCTGCCTGGCCTTCGGCATGCTGATACTCCTGCCCCTATCGGCCCGCTACCATCTGGGCCCGGCCGCCGCGGGCCTGGCGTTCCTGCGCTCGCTGCCCCTTCTTATGAGCGTGATGGCCGCCGAATGGCTTTGGGACATCCGGGACGCCGCCGGTGACGAGTCCGCCGGTATCCGCACCTTGCCCGTATTGATCGGCGCGCGCAGGACCGCGGCATTGGCCGCCCTGCTCATGGCGGGCAACCTCGCCCTGGGGGCGGCGCTCCATCTCCCGATGATCGCGGCTCTCTCGGGCCTCATCCTGGCCTTCGCCTTGGGCTGCCTGCGCGCCAGGACGGGCTTCTATTACCACGCCTTGGTCATCGGCGAGTGCCTGTTGATCGGGCTGGCATTGGCGGCAGGCCCCCATCCATGACTTTGCTCAACGCCTTCTTCAAATTCCGCGGGGACATCGTGCTCCTCTTTGCCGCCGCCTACCTGGATTTTAGCGTGAAATTCCTGAGAAGGCTGGACGCGCGCCAAGCGATGCTGGGCGCCTGCTTCGCGTCCTTGGCCGCCTTCGTCTACCTTTTCAACAAGCTGCATGATTCCCGGGAAGACGCCGTCAACACACCGGAAAATTGCCTGACCGCGCGCCAATGGAAGATTCTCGCGTGCGCCTCGGCATTGGCGTTTATGGCGCCTCTCGCTTATCTTTTCCGCCTGGGCCTGCCGCGGCTCTGGGGGCCTTACCTGGGCCTGGGCGCTCTCAACATCCTTTACAGCCTGCCCCTGGGAGAAAACCGCTGGCGCCTGAAAAAGTTTCCCCTAAGCAAGGCGGGCGTCACCATGCTCAACGGGTTCTGGATCATCGTCATGGCCCCGATCCTGGCTTGGCATCCCTTCCCCTGGCGTGGCCTGCCGAGGATACTCCTGGGCAGCATTCCCCTCTTCTTGATCATATTCGGCACCGCGGTATTGCTGGATATCAGGGACATGGAGGGAGACCGGGACAGCGGGAATAGGACTATTCCCCTGATTATGGGAGCCGGGCCCGCGGCTGGGATGGTGTGCCTCCTCATGCTGGCCGCCTGCCTTCCTGTTTTTTGGCCGGCCGGACGGCATCCCGAAAGAGGGCTCCCATTGATCGTCGCCGCCTTCGCCCTGGGCGCGCCGGCCGCCCGCGGCAGCCTATATTATCACGGGCTCATCCTGGCCCAGTGCGCCGCCCTCCTCCTCTGCCTGCCGTGAAGGCGCTCTCCAAACTAAAGCTGTCCCTCTCGGAGAAACCCGTCCTACCCCTCTGAACATGTTCCGGATCGTCCTTGGCTTGCTTTCTCTACTTCCTGCGCGCCTTCCGGCAAGCGCATGACTTCAGCGCCCCGGATGGGCTCCTGCGGCAGCCCCAAAGCGATGCCCTCCGGGTCCGCGACCGCTCCGTAGGTCCTGAAAATTCGGTCCCAAAAGGAGAATATAACGCCGTAGTTCGAGTCGGCCTGGGACCTGGCCGTTGAATGGTGGACCATGTGCATGGGCGGAGTGACCACCCCTTTGCGCAGCACGCCTTCGAGGGACGCCCCGAGGAAAATATTGCTGTGCTCGAAGTAGACGGCCCCGTAAACCGCCATTTTCCAGGCGATCATGGCTTGCAGGCTTGCGCCGAGAGCGGCCAAGGCAGCGGTGTCGCGGCCGTGCCCCGATGTCCGGGGAAATTGCGTAGCGTAACCTAATTGGTGAGGGATTCATTCTAACTTTTTAGGCCGCGACTAGTTGCCTCACCTCCGCTTGCTCTTCGGTTCCAATCGCGGCCAGCGCAGGAACATTGCT
>JACRDN010000015.1 GCA_016218575.1 Elusimicrobiota bacterium | reverse complement strand
TTCAGGCAGGCCCATCTTCGGCCGATTTCTTCGTTGCTCGTTGGTCACAATGCGCTGCGGCATTGCTCCCTCCTCGCGCCTCGAAATCAACTCGAATCTGGGCCTGCCAGTTGGTCATATTATTCCATTGCGAGCCCTTAGCCCGGGAAGCGGTAGAACGCCGCGATGCGCCGGATTTCCTCCGCGACGCGGGGGTTGAGCTCCCGGGCCCTGTCCGGGGTGAACAGATTGCGGTTTCCCTGCGAATCCGCGGCTAAATCGTAATAGTAATACGCGCCGTTGATCCCATCGGCTATATAAAGGTAGCACCCGTTGCCCATGAGGAGCGCGTACACCGACCCGTAGCTCGAGGCCAGGAGGTAATAATCCTCGAGATAGCGGTCATGCTCGCCCTTGGTCGGCGTAAACAGCGGCCTTCCGAAAAGCCGGTTCTTGGCCACGGAATGGCCCAGGAGGGCGTACAACGTGGGCGTCACATCGGTCAAGAATGCCGCGGCGCGCGCGTCCCGGTACAAGCCCCGGAACCGCGCCGGCAAATGGATGAGGAGCGGGATCTTGACGATTTCCGGGAACAGCGTGTAGGCATGGCCCCAGCGCCCCCCCTCTCCCAAGGAATCCCCATGATCCGAGGCGAGCACGACGATGCTGTCCCCGTAGAGCCCCCGGCGCTTCAAGTCCGCGATGAAAGCCCCGAAACAGCGGTCCAGCCCGCGCATTCGGCTGGCGTAAGCCGCGTCGAAGCCCGCGTAGCCGCCCGCAGCACCGGCCGCGAGCGAGCGCCCCTCCCGGTTGATCATCGAGACATGAAGATCCTGGGGCTGGGCGTAAAAGAAAAGCGGGGCCTTGGGCCGCCCGAGCTCGTCCAAGCGTTTCCCGAGGGAGGCAAGCTCCGGGCAGAGACGGTCCTGCCTCCGCCCATCAGTCAAGTCGCGCATCTCGGGAGTCTTTTGCACGATGGCATCAAGAATGGCGTCCCGGACGATGAACCCGCGGTAACCCTCCAGGCGCAGCAGCTTTTGAAGGGAGTTGAGAGGCTGGAAGGGCTCCGGATACTGCTTGTGCGGGATCATGGCTCCGGTCCAAATGGACGGCTCGGAGAGGCCCGTGGCCCCGTAGCGGGTGAAGGCGTTGGTAAATACCGAGCTCTCGGCCGCGAAACGGGAAATCTCGGGCGTGAACCGGACCGCGGGGTTATACGGCCTCAAATAATCCCGGCGCAGGCTGTCGACCACGATGATGAAGATATGGGGTTTGAACCCGCTGGAGGGAGCCAATGCCTCGCTCAAGCGAATCTCCACCGCGGGGGTGGGAAGGTCGCGGGGGATATTGGTGTGCCGCTGCATGAGAGCGAAGAGTTCCCCCTCCTTGCGCGCCGACAGAATCCGCCGGGCCAAGCGAAAGGAGGGCTCTCGCGCGGCGTAGCGCTCCAGGAGAGCGCTCCAGCGCACCCGATCCTCGGCCAGAAGGCGGTCGAGGTCGTAGCGGGATAAGCGCTCCGCCTGGAATATCGCGATGAAAACCAAGAAGGCCAGGCAGAGCGCCCACGAGTGCCCCGGCCCCTCTTGCCGCCTTGGCCCTGTCTGATAGGCCAAGGCGGCCGCTCCCCACCAAACCCCCATAACCGCGCAAGCCTGCAGAACCCCGTTCCAATCCATGAGAGGGAGCTCAAGGCTCGCCCAGGCCCCGAGCCCGGCCGCGAGAGCCCAAGAAATCGCCCCCGGAGGCGGGGTCAAGGCCTCGGCTGCGACCGTCAGCGCCAAAGTCAGGGAGATGGAAACCGCCCACGCCGGCCAGCCCGTAAACGGAACCGAGGCCAGCACGACGCGCGCAAAAAACGACGCCAAGACCCCGGCCGCGAGAAGCCGAGACAGGCAGAATGCCGCGGCTCCGGGAGCCGCGGCTAGATGAGCAAACCCCTTCGTCAGAGAGACCGCGCTGGCTGCCGCCAAGAACAAAAGGGCGTGGAGGCTCAAGCTCCAGGCCCAAGCGAGGCAGAAGGGCTTGAGCTCCATGGACAAAGCCAGACCTGCCCCCGCGCCGAAGCCCGAGGCGCAGAGAAACGCGGCGAGCAGGGCCGCGCGCAGGAGGCGCCGATCAAGAGCGGGATCCTCCAGGGCCCGAAAAGGCCTCCCCCTCTCCCAGGCCGCGGCCGCGGCCAAGACCAGGAAGGGCGCCCAGGCGGCGCAGCTCAAGGCCAAGGCCCCGGAGCCCGGGCGCAGGCTTGAAAGCCCGGGCAAGGCGGCCAAAAGCGCGCCGAGAAGTCCAAGAACGGCCACGGCCGCCCCTAAGGGGCCGCCCCAACTCTCGCGGCGGCCCGTGAATACCGCCGCGCTCAATATCCAAAGCCCCCCGTAAATCCAGGCGTGGCGGCGCGCAAAAAAGTCGAGCCAGGGGAAGGGATGCAGCTGGATGAAGTTCGTCCAGATGAAGGGGACATGGACGAACAGGCAATAGGCCGAGGTCGCCAAGCAGAACAGAAGCCAGAGGAAAACGACGAGCCCTACCATGGCGCCTGCAAGCCCCGCGGCCCCGACTCTCCGGCCCGCCTCAGGGAGCGGGCCATGGCGGAGTAGCGGCCCGCCTTCTCTCGGTCGCCGAGCTCCCGCCAGACCGCGGCCAGTCCCCAATAAAACTCGAGATATTTCGGGTGGAGGGCCAGTCCTTTCTCCAAGGTCTTTCGGGCGCGGGCGAATTCGCGGCGGTAGAGGTCAAGGCGCGCCGACAGGACAAGCGCGTCGGCTTGATCGGGACTCACGGCCAATACCTCCCCTACCCAGCGGCGCGCCGATGACAGATCCCGGTCGCGCCGAAAGGCGATCCTGGCCAGCCCCAGCCGCATGTCCGCGTACTCCGCAGACAAGGCGAGCCCGCGCCGGTAAAGCGCCTCTGCCTCGTCGAATTTGCGATGGCGCTCCAGGAAATGGGCCAGATAGAAAATCAAATCTGTGTTCCGGGGCTGCAGGGCCAGGCAGCGGCGATGCGCGTCCAGGGCAAAATCCCCGCGGCCGCTCCGCTCGTAGGAATCCCCCAGGGCCGGACAGGCGTCCACGGGGTCCGGAGAAATCTGGAAATAACGCTCCCAAGAGGCCGCGGCCCCTCCAGGATCCAGGCGATCGAGGGCCGAGGCCTCCTTGAAAATGTAGCGGTCGTTGTCGGGATAACGGCGCAGAAGGAAGCGGGAAAGCTCCAGGACCTTGCGGTGCTCTTCCTTGGCCTCCGCCAAGGCCAGGGCTTTAAGGGTTTCCCGCAATTTTTCGGGGGGCAAGGAGCGGCTCTCCGGCGCCCGGTACACCACAGCATAGAAGAGGGCGAGAAGGGCCGCTTGAAAGACGCCCCCCGGCTTTCTCACCGAGCGCGCAAGGCGCTCAAGCGCCGGTGGGCCGAGGCGTTGTCCGGCTCGAGCTCCACGAGCTTTAAGTAAACCTTGAGGGCGCCCGCCTCGTCGCCTTGAGCGTCATAGACCCGGCCCAATATCCGGTAGAGGTCGGCGTAGTCTGGACTCGCATTGATCGCCGAAACAAGGCTCTCCTTGGCCGTCTTGTTGTCTTGCCGGCGCAAGGCGATCTGGGCGCGCAGGAGAAGCCCGTCCGCGTTGGCGGCGTTTTTCTTGAGAACCGAATCGGACAAGGCCGCGGCCTCCGCCAGCCGCCCCTGGGACAGGCGGATGCGCGCGATTCCCAAGGTCGCGTCCGAGTAGGAGGGAGCCTCCTTGAGTATCCGGCGGTAGGCCTTCTCGGCCTCGGCGTATTGCGAGCGCGCCGCAAGGCCCCGGGCCACGAAGAAAGCGAGATCCGCGTTCTGCGGTTCTCGCGCGAGGCAAATCTTATAGGCCTCGAAGGATTCCTCCGCGCGATCGAGCTTCTCATAGACGCGGTTAATGTCGGGGCAGGCCTCCTGGGGCGCCGGGGAGACAGACATAAAGGCCTGCCACGCGGCAAGCTCGCCTTCGACGCGGCCGAGCTTGTGCAGGAGGCGCGCCTCGTGCTTGAGGTAGCGGGGCTCCTTGGGGTCGGAGCGCAGCAGCCTGCGCGCGCGAGACAAGGCGGAAGGGTATTGGCCCTGCTCGTACAGAAGAAGGCTCCTCTCCCAAAGAAGCCGCGCGGCCTCCGGGGAGAGCGGGCGGCGGTTCCAATAGTAGCCAACCCCCCAGGCCAGGAGAAGGGCCGCCCCGGCGCGTCCCAGAGTCCTCTTCATCAAAAGCTCCAGCGACCCTGGAGCGCGAAGGAGTAGGAGTCGTCGCGCACCGTGCTGCGCATGATTTTCCCCTCGCCCCGCAGGGAGAGATCCGAGCCCGGATACCACTCAAGACCCGCCTTGTAGGCGTTCACCTCGTAATGGCCCCGCACATCCACGTAGAAAGCCTTGTCGAAGGCCAGAGAGGTCCAGAGCTCCCGGGCCTGCCGGCGGCGCCACTCGAGGCCGAAGGTGTTGGTGAACTCGTCGGTGGAGCGGTAGCCCTCGGCCCCGGCCGCGTAATCGAGCAAGCCGTAGGCGTAGGTGAGGGAAACGTCCTTATACCACTTCAAGCGGTAGGCGAGATCGGCCGAGAACTCATGGAGGCGGTTGGCGTCATGGAAGAGGTCGTAGGCGTAAGAGAGCCCTGCCTGGCCGAGCTCATCCTCTCTCCAACGGTAGCGCAGGCTCCAGCGGTCGTAGCCCACTGATCCCAGCCTTCCCCCGGGCGCGGCGCCGTAAAACTCCTGAACCCCATGGGAGTAGGCCGGCTGGACGATATGCGAGCCGAACTCCTTGGTCGCGCGCAGGCGGTAGGACTGCCAGACCGAGCCCTCCGAGAACTCGCTCACCTCCCCGTGCCCGTCGAAGTCCCAGCCCCTACGCGAGGCATCGAAGTCGACGCGCGCCGAAGCCTCGCGCAGGATCGTGAAGAAGTCGGAGTTGCCGGACCCGCGCAGGAGCTTGGGCGCGCGCTTGAGGCTCATCCGCACGCCCGCGCCCCCGATATTCAGCTCGGAGGAAAGCTTGACCCGGCTGAAAAGCCTGGTCCCGATGCTGTTTCGCTTCTGGTCCGTGAACACCGACTGGCCGTACTCTGCGTTGAGGGCCAGGTCCCCTCGGGGCCTGGCCCCGAATCCAAACGTATACGTTTGCTCGAGCAAGTCATAGTAGGTGAAGCCCGCCGTGTCGTTGCGCTGCGCTTCCTGGCGGACGGAAGCTCCTAAGCGCAGATTCAGGCTCCGGACCCGCCCAGGCATGGCGTCCATCCCGGCAAAGCGCCCCTCGTAGACGATGCGCTGCAAGGGAGCAGAGGTGCCGAGCCCCTCCGTCCCCACGGATTTATAGGCGCTGATCTTGGGGAATATCCCCTCCCCGCGCTCCCGAATCGCGGAATCAAGGCGCCGAGCCGCCACGGGATTTCCCGGCTCCAGTTCCTTGATCTTGGCGTAGACCGAGGCCAGATCCCGGTAGCGGCCCTGGCCAGAGTAGGATCGCGCCAGAAGCCCCAGTATGTAGCTGTTGCCTGGGGACTGCCTGTCCCACTGCTCAAGATAACGGCCGGCTTCCTCATACTGTCCAAGCGACAGGCAGGCCAAAGCGAGACCCTCAAGCGCCCCCGCGCTTGCGGGAGTTATCTCTAGAAGGCGGAGGAAGGCCTCCTTGGACTCGACGGGCCGCCCCTCGCGGCGCTTGAGCGTTCCCAACTCGTAGAGAGCGCTCGCCTCCTCGCGCGGCGGCTCTTGAGCCAAGACCCAAGCCGCGGGAAGGAGGAGAAGGAGGAGGGAAAAGTTGACTGCCCAGGTCCGGCCCATGCGCCCCAATTCTACACTAGTAGGCGCGCCAAGCGCCACGCCGAGTCGAAGATATCCACCGAAATTTCCCGGGAAGTTTCTGTGGATAACTGCGACCGACCAGCGGTTCGCGTCAGAATGGTGGACGTGAGCGGGATCGAACCGCTGACCTCCTGCATGCCATGCAGGCGCTCTCCCAGCTGAGCTACACGCCCGAAAACGGTGGGGTAGGCGAAAACAATTTTACCAAAAGGCGGACTTTAAAACAATGCGGAGGACGTTATTTCTTGCGGACCAGGAAGAACTGGGTGAAATAAACCTTCCCGCTCGGAGTCGAGGCGGCTCCGATCGCAGATTCCTCAAAAACGCCATCCATTATGTTCTGACGGTGGGACGGGCTTTTAAGCCAGAACTCGACCTGTCTCCTGGCGATTTCGGCCAAGGCCGCGCCGGGAATCCTGGCCTTCCCCAAGTTCTCCCCGGCGATACGAAAACGAATCCCGGCCTTATCCATCCTCTCCCTAAGCTCCTCGTGAGTCTGGGGATCCACATGGCTCATAAAGTGGCGTTTGGCCATCTCGGCGCTGTAGCGCCTGGCCGCTTGATGGAGGTCCTCGACAAAAATCAATTCCCGCAGTCCTGCGTCCACTCTCGCCTTGTTGACAAGGCGCAGCCCCTCGTCTTCGATGACCTTCAACTCGCTTTCCGCAAAAAAGAGCTGCTGGCTCTCGACGCCGGCGGCCGGCTGCGCTTCATCCGGATCCTCCTGAGCGAAGGATGGGAACACATTCAACGCCAAAGCAATAGGAAGGAAAGACATCTTGAATTGGTTCTTCATAATCCAATTTTAATAGACTCCTTGCCTTTGCCGGAAGGGCCTCTCAGCCCCATTTTTTTAAGCAAAAGTCCTATTCAGCCATAGGCCGAATGTCCCGAAGCTTTCCGCTTTTTCTAGTGTCAGGCACGAATCATTGAATTTCGACCCTATTGGCGCAAGTTCGGGTAGGCCTAATGCGCTGAAAAATTTTCCCCCTAAGGCCCAGAGCCAAAATCGGGAAGATACATAGAATAGGGCGCCGTGAAATTACATTAATGGAGGAGTAAACAATGCGCAAGTATCAGTTGGGTCTGGCCCTTGTGGCTGCCTTGAGCGCGTCGGCCTACGCCGATTTCGCGCCCTCGGCCAGCGTCAAGGTAATGAGAAGCGAAGCGGCTAACGCCGGTTCCGTCGCGGCCAAGGAAATCGCCGCGATGTATGTCCTGCCCTACAATGTCGAGTTCAACATCTCGAGCGGACATGTGAACGCGGTGATCGATGTGCCCAGGAATTATTACCGCTTCATCGAAGACGTCGGCGGTTTCGTCGAGGTGCGCCTCTATGCCGGAGATCAGAGAGGCCAGGAGAGGAGGATCATGAAGCACAAGGAGTATCAGCTGCGTGGTCATAGAGCCTCCTTCACCTTCCCCCAGAACTCAGTGTGCGATTCAGACAGCTTCTTCTCTTATAATCGCCACCTAAAGGTCTGGGCTTCCGCTCGAAATGCCAACGGATCGCCGATGAGCCTCTTCGAGAGCCCGAACGATGGTAGGCGCTTCACGGTCACCTGCAGGGGTCTGATCTGGGATATCATCAACGGGGACTAAGCTAGCATCAGCTTAATTCCAGGAATAGTCGCCAGACATTCTTAAAGCCGAGTAGCGGGCAGGGATGTTTCTCGTCCCTGCCCGCTTGGCTTTTGTTCCTAAGGGCCTACGACAGGCTGGGCCCAAAAGCCTCGGCTTGGGCCATACGTGGGGAGAGGGCTTTAAGACCCAGCGCGGCTGGGGACGTTAACGCTGGTATATCCCGACGAGCTCGGCCTCGGCCAGGACATGCCCCTTCATCGCCCTCTCCACCTGGGCCTTGGTGGCCTTTGAGGATAGTCCGAGCGCCTTGTCCAAGGCGTAAAGCCTGAAGAAATAGCGGTGCGGGGCCCCGGGCGGCGGGCAGGGCCCGTGATAGCCGACCCGATCGAAATCCTCGTCCCTCACGCCCCAGCACAATCCCTGCTTGGCGCCGTTCTCGAGGGCCTCGGTCTTGGCGAGCCCCTCCGGCAGGCCCGGGAGAGAGGCGGGAAGATCGTAGAGCACCCAATGGACCCACAGCCCCGCGGGAGCGTCCGGGTCGTCCATGATAATGGCCAGGCTCTTGGCGGCCTGAGGGACTCCCGTCCAGGAAAGTTGGGGAGAAAGGTCCTCCCCGTCGCAGGTAAGCTTTCTCGGGATCTTGGAGTTCTGGGCAAAAGCAGGGCTTTTCATTTGCATGGTCATGGAATTCCTCCGGGATGGATGGCTCGCGGCAGCGAGCGCAAAGACAGCCGCCGCCGCGATCAAGACCCTACGCGCGCGAGTGCGCCAGTTGGGAAAGCTCATTGATCATGAGGCTCGTCAAGATCACGAACGCGCCCTGGGCGAGTTGAATCCCCCACTCGAGAGGAGCCTGCGAGCTCGTGGGCCGTAGGGCGTGAATGGCCAAGAGAAGCAGCGCCACCCCGATCGAGACCTTGAGGGTTCTCTCCCGGGTATCATAGATTCCTATGGCGAAGGGAGTCAAGGCCAAGAGAAGCCATATCGAGGACCAATAGATGCCGAGGAAATAGACCATGACGCTGTTCACAGCCAAATTCACCCATAAACGGAACTCGATCAAACCCTGCGCTCCCTGGCTCAAGCCCTGGATCACGCGCATCAAGAACAGATTGAAGACGAGGCCGAAAACGAGGAGGCAGACGCATATGACTCGCACCAGCCCCACGGGCTGGGACAGAAAAAGCCCTAGCCCCACCAAAATGATGGCCAAGGGCGTGGAATAACGGCCCACCAGGACGGCCATTTGCACTTTTTTTTGAGAATTCATAGCTGCCTCCAAGTATGACGACCCCTCGCCCCCGACCCCCGCGACGCTGCGGGGGTTTGCTAATTCTGATTCCAGACCTTGCCTTTGGCGTCGTTATGGCTGCAGCCGATCCAGGTCCGGCCCTTGTCGGCGCCCGCGTTCTCATAGACCAGAGCCCCGGAGTCCCCCGTCGCGTCGAAAGTGTCCACGTAATCAATGTTGCTGGTGCTGCCGTGGTCCACGGTATAAATGGGAAGGAAGGACGCTTCCATGTAGGAGTTGCCCGCCTGCTGGAAGGGCGTCAGATCCGCCGGATACTGGCCCTCGTTGTCGCCATAATAGACCACCAAGGCCGAGCGGATGGCCCCGAGCTTGCCCTTGGTGGCTCCCTCGTTGGCCGAACGGATCGCCGAGTTGATTTTTGGAACCACGACCACCGCGAGAAGCCCGATAATGGCCACCACGATCATGATCTCGACCATGGTAAAGCCGCGGCGGCTCCGGAGCGGATCCGACATGGCAATACTATGATAGATTTCCCTAATTTCCGCAATACTTTTTAAATCTTAAGCAAAAGGGCGCCAAGGCAGGCGCTGCCGGCCAGGACCCAGGCCGGTTCCAGCCAATACAGGGCGGCTAGAGAGGCTGGGTAGAAAACAAAGCCGTAGGCGCCCTGTAAAGCGGGAATGGTGAGCTGGGCCGCGACAGCGACGACGGAACCGACGGAAGCCGCGGACATCCCTTTCAGAAACACCATGACTCGGGGACCGCTGCGCAGCCTCTCCACGGCCGGGCCCAAAGCGAGCAAGGTCCCGAAGCAGGGAAGCATGACCCCGAAAAGGCCGAGCACGGCGCCCAAAAAGCCCGCGGCCTTGTAGCCCACGAAGGCCGAGAGCATGGTCACGGGACCGGGCTTGAACTGCGCTAGCGCCAGCCCGGCCAGGAACTGCTCGGGAGTGAGCCAGCCCTTGCGCAGGACGAAGTCCTGGTTAAGGAAGGAGGCGATGACATAGCCCCCGCCCGTGACCAGCGCCCCGGCCTTGAAGGTGCCAAGGAAAATCGCGGCAAGGATATTCGGCTCAAGCGAGGCCAAGGCCCTGGAAGGCCGCTCCCAGGCGTAGCGCGCCAGGCCGCCCAAGAACACCACCCAGGCCACGGAGGCGTGCATGAGGCAAGCCAGAAGCGACGCCGCGAAAAGAAGCGCGTCGGCCCGGTCCATCACTATCTTGCGGGCCAGGCGCAGGCAAACCACGGTGAGGACGGCCATGGCGCAGGGCTTGAGCGCCGTCACCATGCCCGACAGGGCGGGAACCGCCCCGTACTTGAAGTAGAACCAGGAAAGCCCGGTCATGACGAAAAAGCCGGGAAGAACGTAGGCCAGGCCGCAAATAAGACCCCACTTGCGTCCGCCCTTGTGGATGCCGATCGCGATCGACATCTCCGTGGCGCTCGGCCCCGGCACGGCTTCGAGCAGGCCTATGGTCGAGGCAAACCAATGCGCGCTCACCCAGCGCCGCTTCTCCACCACCTCGCGGTGGATGAGCCCCATGGCCACAAGAGGCCCGCCGAAAGACGTACAGCCTACTTTAAGGAAAGTGAAAAACAATTCGCGCAACGTGGGCATGAATAATTCGGTGACAGTTACTTAATTCTATATTAGAATTAAGTAACTGTCACCGAATTAAACCATGCTGCGTTTTCTCTTGATGTTATGGTGCGCCCAGGCTTGGGCGCAATCCGCCGACATCGTGCTCCGCGGGGGGCCGGTCTACACGGTGGACGCGGCGCGCTCCTGGGCCTCGGCCGTGGCCGTGCTCGGCAACCGGATCGCCTACGTGGGAGACGAGGAAGGGGTCAAGCCCTGGATCGGCAAACAGACCAAGATCATAGAGCTCGCGGGACGACTGCTTCTGCCCGGTTTCCAGGACTCCCACATCCATCCCGGCGGAGCGCTCAGCCTCTCCAAGATCCGCCTCCACGGAGTCATGGACCGCGGCGAGATCGAGAAGCGCATCCGGAAGTACGTCCGAGAGAATCCGGGCCTTCCCTGGATCGAGGGCCGGGGCTGGGAGGTGGCGGCCTTCAAGCCCGAGGGCAGGCCCCACCGCGGCATGCTCGACGCCTTGGTCCAGGACAAGCCCGCGTATCTCAGCGCCTCGGACGGGCACACGGCCTGGGTGAACAGCCGGGCCCTTAAGCTCGCCGCAATCACGGCCGAGACCCCCGACCCTCCCAACGGACACATCGAGCGCGAGCCGGGAAGCCTCGAGCCCACCGGGGTCCTCCACGACTCAGCCATGGGGCTCGTGGGAAAACTCCTGCCCCCCTCGACCCGGGAGGACCGGGTCAAGGCCTACCGCCTCATCATGAAAGAGCTCAACGCCGTCGGGGTCACCGCCATCATAGACGCGGCCACGGGCCTGGAGCACGAATCGGTCTGGGGAGAGCTCGGCAGGAACAACGAGCTAACACTCCGCGTCACCCTCTGCCAGGAGTTCGACCCCGAGGCCGACACCGAGGAGAAGGCCCTCGACTCCTTCAAGAAGCGCCGGGAGGCCCTGGGCTCGGGAAACCCGCGGGCAACCGCGGTCAAGCTCGTGCTCGACGGCATCATCGAGCAGCACACGGGAGCGCTTCTTGCGCCCTACCTCGACAAGCCCGGCGACCGCGGCCCCCTCTACATGAAGCCCGAACGGCTCAAGAAATTCGCGGCCCGCCTCGACAAGGAAGGCTTCCAGGTCCATGTCCACGCGATCGGAGACCGCGCCGTGCGCGAGGCCTTGGACGCCTTTGAGGCCGCGCGCAAGGCAAACGGCCCGCGCGACTCGCGCCATCACCTGGCCCACGTGGAGCTGATCGCTCCGGCGGACATCCCCCGCCTGCGCCGATTGGGAGTCGCCGCCAATATGACCCCGGTCTGGGCGCGGGGAGACGAGCTCAACCTCGTCTTCACGGAGCCCCGCTTGGGCCCCGAGCGCTCGCGCTGGCTTTACCCCCACAAGTCCATCTTGGACGCGGGAGGGCGCCTGGCCTGGGGCACGGATTGGCCGGTGACCACCTTCGTCCCCATGGAGGGCCTGGAAACGGCGGTAAGTCGGCGGCACTTGGGAGGGCGGAAACCGACGGGAGCCCTCGACACCGCCTGGCTCCCGGAGGAGAGGCTTTCCATTGAGGAAGCTTTGGCCGCCTACACCATCTCGGGAGCCTATCTTTCCTTCGAGGAGAAAGACCGCGGCTCGATAGAAGCGGGAAAACTCGCCGATCTGACGATCTTGAGCGAGAATCTGTTCGAGCTCCCCGAGACCGAGATCCACGATGTCCCGGTGGACCTCACCTTGTTCGACGGGAAAATCGTGTATCAGCGGGACTTGAGCAAGAGGAAGTAAAGCCTGCCGCCTTCCTTCATATGGCTGGCCTCTGCCGCGGCCTGGTCGCCGGCCCCCCAGAAAACGTCGGCCCTCCCCGGATTGTCTATGGCGGCCCCCGCGTCCTGGCTCAAAGCGAAACGCCGGACGGGCGCAAACCCGATGATCCTTCCGAAGCGGTCCGCCACGGGCCGGCGCGTCAAGAAAAAGGCGAGACAGCCCCTGGGAAGCTGGCGGCTCACCGCCAAGGACCTGCCGGGGGTCAGGGGGACACCGATCGAACCCAAGGGCCCGTCTCCCTCGCGCTTCTGGAAGAAGGAATAGCGGGGATCCACCTCGAGAATCTCAAGCTTGCGCGCCGGACTTTGGGCGCGAACATAGCGCATGATGGAGAGACTATCGGCCCCCCCGATTATCTCGCCTCGGTCGATGAGGTAGCGCGCGATGCTGCGGTAGGGATGGCCGTTGGCGCCGTCGAAGCCCACCCGGACGCGCTCGCCCGAGGGCAGGCGCAGGAATCCCGAGCCTTGAAGCTGCAGGAAGAACAGGTCCGTCGGGTCCTCGGCCCAGAAAAGCTCGAGGCCTTGTCCCTTCAGGGCCCCACGGTCTATCCGGGCGCGGCTCGAAAACACCTCGAGGCCCCCGGACCGGGTTCTGCGGGCGTAGTCGTAGGGGAAGCCCTCGCTCGGAGCGACCGCGACCAGGTCCGCGGGCCGGGCGTAAACCGGGACGGGATGGGCGGGGTCGGGAGCCGGCACGGCCGGGATCTCGGGCTCGAAGTAGCCGGTGAAGACCACTCCCCCGTCCCCAACGGAGCCGGCCGACTCGTAAAGCTCAAAGTCCGAGCGCAGGCGCGCGTTGAGCTCGGAGCGGCCGGCCCTCAGGAGCTCCAGAAGGGCGGCCATAGTCCTCTTGAGTTCTCCCACGCTCGCGACTCTGTCTCCGAAATAGAGAGGCTGAGAGTCCGAAAAATGCGCCAGATACGCCCCGTTCCAGGACGCGGCCCGGCGCAGGGACTCAAGAGGCATGTCATCGGCAAATTCCGGGAAACGGTCCGCCGCCACCCGGCGCAGGGCGTTATTGGGAATGCTGGGGACCGCCAGGGGTTCGGCCTCGAAGGTTCGCGGCGCCAGGGGATCCTCAAAATCCTGGGCCAAGGCGACAAAGGGGGCCAGACCCAGAACGGCCGCGAGCAAGGCCCTCACAAAATGAAGCGTTCGGGCGTCATGCTCAAAAGTGTAAACATCTTCAAGGGCCCTTGACAAGCACGGTTTCGAGAGACAAACTCCCTGTCGCCAAGGAGGCTCCATGTTCAAACATCCGGTTCTGTGGGGTATCACCATCATCGCGCTTCAATCCGCGGCGCACGCCAACACCAACAAATGCCCCGACATCGCCAAGACCGCCATCCATAGATTTAAAGCCGATCGGATGGCCGCGCGCGCGGAGAAGGTCTGGCAAGATCTCAACGACCCGTGGCCCAACACGCCGGGCCAACGCGCCTGGATTGGCAAAGAGTGGGAGTATTTTAACCGCGAGAAGCCGGCCTTCAACCAGTACGTTCTAGACCAGGAGGCAGCACGGGTCGCGCGCGAGGTCGCCGCTCTGGAGATAGAGATCACCGCTCTCTGTGATGAGGCCGACGACGTCAATCGCAGGGAACAGACCTCTCTGCAGCGCGCCAAGGGCGCTGCCGCAAACGACGAACAGACGGCACTCTCCCGCGTGCGCGATTATCAAAGACAGAAGGCCCATGTCGAGACGCTGCTCAACGAGAAACGCACGGGTGACCTTGTGCTCCGATTCGACCATGTGCGCTCGGCCGCGGAGCGGCTCCTGCAATTTATCGATGCCGCAAGGAAAATCCCCTTGGGCATGACGGGCACGAACGCGGCCCATCCGAATCGAGGCATCGAAATCGCGGAGGGCAAGCGCAGGACCTTATTGAGCCGCCTTGAGGCCAACGCGCGCTCCCTTATTCTTGAAGAAGCCGTCTCCGAGAATGCGCTCTGGCAGCTGCGCCACAGCGCCGCCGCGGCGCGGGCCATCCTGCAGCAGTCGATTCAAAACTCGATCAACCTCGAGGTGCTCGATAAAAACCAGGCTCGCGCGGAGACGTTCGAGTCTCTATTGAGCGCCGCGCGCCAAGACAAGGAGCGCCTCTGGGCCGTGACCGACGGAGAGATCATACTCAACCACGAGCGGGGCGACCGATACTACTACAGGACTTCCGATGAGAAAGCCGGCGTGGAAGCTTCAAAGGCCGCCGACGAAGTCATCCGCGCGAAAAAACAGGCTTTCGAGGCGCAGGAAAGGCTCTCCGCGGCGCAAAAAAAACTCGAAGAGTACACCAAGAACTACCGGCGTTTGTCAAGGTAGATTAAGAAATTGCGCGGGGAGGGACTCGAACCCTCACGCCTTGCGGCATACGCCCCTCAAACGTACGCGTCTGCCAGTTCCGCCACCCGCGCGAAAGCGATGGGCTACTTGCGAGTCCCCGCCGGGTGAGGCGGGGGGACCGGTGCTTTGGACTGCCGAGGCGCCTGGACCGGAGCCGGCGCCGTCGGCGCCCTGGAGGTGACCGTGGACATCCCCGAGCGGGTCGTAAAAAAGGTCAAAAGAAGCGAGGTCAGGGCGAAGGTTCCGGCCAGGACGGAGGTGAGCTTTCTCATGAAGCTCGAGCCGGTCGGGGTGTTGATCAAGGAGTCTCCCCCCCCTCCGAACACCAGGAGCCCGGCCCCTCGTCCCGTTTGGAGAAGCACGACCAGGATCATCAAGAAACAGGCGATGACGTGCACCGTGAGCAAGAATGTGTAAAACATGTCGAGATTATACCAGTTTTGCCGCTTAAGAGGCTAGAGCGGCCAAGCCGGGGAGTATCTTGCCCTCCAACAGCTCCAGGCTGGCGCCTCCGCCGGTGGAGCAATGGCTCATCTGGCCCGAAAGCCCCGCCTTGGAAAGAGCCGCCAAGCTGTCGCCTCCGCCCACTATGGTGGTGGCTCCTTTCTTCGTGGCCTCGGCCATGGCCTCGGCCACGGCGATGCTGCCCTTGGCGAAGGCCTCCATCTCAAAAATCCCCATGGGCCCGTTCCAGAAAATAGTTTTGGCCTTGGCGATCTCCTCCCGGAAATACTCGATGGCGTGCGGGCCGATGTCCACCCCGATGAAATCGGGAGGAATGGCCATGCCCTGGGTGGCCGTCGCGGCGGCGTCGGCATTGATCTCGCGCACCACCATGTGGTCGGCGGGAAGCAGGCACTGCACTTTCTTGGCGTAGGCCTTCTCGACCAAGCCCTGGGCTTCATGAACCTTGTCTTTTTCCAGGAGCGACTTGCCGATGGAGATGCCCTGGGCGGCGAGGAAGGTGTAGGCCATCCCCCCCCCGATCACGAGACAGTCGATGCGGTCGAGGAGCTTGTGCAGGACCCCGAGCTTGTCGGAGACCTTGGCCCCGCCCACGATGGCCAAAAAGGGCCGCTCGGGGTGTCCTATGACGCGGTCCAGGAATTCCAGTTCCTTCTGGACCAGGAAACCGATGGCTCCCGGCAGATTCCTGGGGATCCCGGCCGTGGAGGCGTGGGCCCTGTGCAGGGCCCCGAAAGCGTCCTGGACGAAAACGTCGCCGAGCTTGGAAAGGGCCTGGGCGAACTTGGGGTCGTTGGCCTCCTCCTCGGCGTGGAAGCGAAGGTTCTCGAGCAGGACGACTCCCCCGGCCTTGAGCCCGGCCACGGCCTTCTCCGCGGGGACCCCGACGCAATCCTCGGCGAAGGACACTCCGGCGCCCAGGAGCTTCTCGAGCTCGGAGAGCACGGGCTTCAAACTGTACTTGGGGTCTGGCTTGCCGCGCGGCCGGCCCAGATGAGAAATGAGGGCGATCTTGGCCCCTGCCTCCCGCAAATGCTTCAAAGTGGGCAAGGTCTCGCGGATGCGGCTGGCATCCTCCACCTTGCCGCCCTTGAGCGGGACGTTGTAGTCGACGCGCAAGAGGACCCGCTTGTTCTTGACGGTCATGTCCTGCACGCGTTTGAGCTTCAAAGCCGGCTTTTCGTTAGGTTCCATATCAGTAGATGCTTTTGCCGAGGGCCGAGCTGATGAACTCGACGGCAAGCACCGCCGTGGAGTTCTGCACGTCCTCGAGGGGATTGACCTCCACGAGATCCAAGGACAGGAGGTTCTGGGAGTCGGCGACCATTTCCATCAGAAGATGGGATTCCCGGTAGGTGAGGCCCCCGCGCTTCAAGGTGCCGGTGCCGGGGGCGCTGCCGGGGTCGACCACATCGATGTCGAAGCTGAGATGAAAACCCGCGGTGCCGTCCGAGGCCACGTCGATGGCCTGCTCGATGGTCGTGCCCATGCCGAAGCGGTCTATCTCCTGCATGGAGAAGACCCGGATCCCGGAACGGCGCAAGTTCGCGGCCTCTGCCTTGTCCACGTCGCGCACCCCGATGAGGCAGACGTTGCGCGGCTCGACCTTGGGGGAGAAGCCGCCGAGCCTCGCGAATTCCTTGCGCCCCAAGCCCAAAATGTGGGCCAAGGGCATGCCGTGGACGTTGCCGGAGGGAGAGGTTTCGGGGGTGTTGATATCGGCGTGGGCGTCCACCCAGATAAGGCCTATCTTCTGGTCAGCATCGCGAAAGGCCCGGGAGACCCCGGAGACGCTCCCCACGGCGAGGCTATGGTCGCCCCCCAAGGTGACGGGCAAAATTCCCGCGGCCCGACTGTCATGAACGCGCTTTTCCAGCTCCCGGCAGACTTCAAGGATCGCGGAAGCGTTCCTGAGCTTCGGGGAACTGCGCCGGGAGGACTTGGGCACCGGCAAATCCCCCGAGTCCTCCACCGCGAGGCCCAGGTTTTCCAGGGACTCGATGAGCTTGGCCCTGCGTATGGCGGCGGGCCCCCCCGAGGTTCCCTGCTTGCTGGCCCCGAGGTCCAGAGGGACCCCCAGGACCGAGACCCTGCGTTTCATGCCTGAGGCTTAGACTTTGGCTGGGGCGCCCATTTTCTTGGCGATGTAGGCGGACAGATCTATGACCCGGTTCGAGTAGCCCCATTCGTTGTCGTACCAGCCGAAAACCTTGACCAGGTTCTGCCCGACCACGTCGGTGAGCGGCGCGTCGAAAATCGAGCTCGCGCTGTTGCCCGTAAAATCCTTGGACACGAGCTCCGCCTCGCAGTATTGGAGATAGCCCTTAAGCCTGCCTGACTCGGCTGCCTTTTTGAAGGCCGCGTTGACCTCCTCCTTGGAGGTCGGCTTCTCGGTCACCACGGTGAGGTCCACCAAAGAGACGTCCGGGGTGGGCACGCGGATGGCGATGCCGTTGAGCTTGCCCTTGAGCTGCGGCAGGACCAGGCCGATGG
Organism: Elusimicrobiota bacterium; assembly: GCA_016218575.1. Classification (NCBI taxonomy): domain Bacteria; kingdom Pseudomonadati; phylum Elusimicrobiota; species Elusimicrobiota bacterium. Next base: position 21,514 of record JACRDN010000015.1, on the reverse strand, counting down.
CCTTGGCCGCCCCCGTGCTGCTCGGGATCATGCTCACCGCCGCGGCCCGGGCCCGGCGCAGGTCCTTGTGGGCGAAATCCAGGACCACCTGGTCGTTGGTGTAGGAGTGGACCGTGGTCATGAGGCCCGATTTGATGCCGAAGGCCTCGTTCATGACCTTAGCCAGCGGCGCCAAGGCGTTGGTGGTGCAGGAGGCGTTGGAGACGATGCAATGCTTGGCCGGGTCGTAGAGGTCCTCGTTGATGCCCATGCACACGGTAATGTCCTCGCCCTTGGCCGGCGCCGAGATGATGACCTTGCGCGCCCCCGCGCCGAGATGCGCCTTGGCCTTTTCCGCCTCGGTAAAGCGCCCCGTAGACTCGATGACGAGCTCGATTCCCAGGCTCTTCCAGGGAAGCTGGGCCGGATCCTTCTCCGCGATCACTCGGATGACCTTGCCGTCGATCACGAGGTCCGACCCGCGGGCCTCCACGCCGCCCGGATAAATCCCGAAGGTGGAATCGTACTTGAAAAGATGGGCCAAGGTCTTGGCGTCCGTCAAATCGTTGACGGCCACGAAGTTCAAGGCGGGGTTCTTGACCCCGGCGCGCATCACCAGGCGCCCAATGCGCCCGAAACCGTTGATTCCGACATTGATTGCCATAGTTGTCTCCTGTAGAGAGCCTAAACCCCCGCCCCGCGGCGGGACCTTTTAAATATTAGCGATTTAAAAGGACAATTTCCACTCTTTGGTCGGAGTAGGGGACGGGAGCCGCGTCCACGCTGATGTTGCGGGAGGCGAGCATCAGGTCCTTGGCGAGGTAGGCGGAAATAGACTTGGCCTGGGCCAGCCCCAATTCCTTGGTCTGCGCGAAGGCCCGGATCGCGAGGGGAATCCCGTAATAGCGCCTCTTGATGAGGTCGCTGGCCGAGCGCAGAAGATCTGCTCCGGCCACGGGGCCCACGACCTGCTGGGACTTGCCGCTGCCGAAAAGGGTCGCGGAATCGAGGCTGATGTGCAGACCGGAGTCCTCCTGGTGGACCATCCCGTTGAAAAGGAGCTGCTTGCCCACGCTGGTCCGGGGAGAGCCCCGCGGATCGGTGAAGGTGTAGACCGCGGAATAGGATTGCCCGGCGCGCATGGACTCGTCCTGGCTGTTGAGTCCCCTCCAGACAAGCTCCTCGCCCAAGGACGAGCCCTCGTGGTGCTCAAAGACCCGGCCCTCCTGGTCCACGATGCTGAGGCTCCAGGCGTACTGCCGGGCCTGGCGGGGCGTGAGCTTGGCCTGGAGGACTTCCTCGAGCTTCTGGCGCATGGGGAAGGCGATCCCGGGCCTCTGGCTGAAGGTGCTTCTCCAAAGCTCCACCACCCGCTCCTGCAGGAGAAAATCAGGATAAGTGCGGCGCCAGGAGACGGTCAAAGGAGAGACGGTGAGAAGAAGCGAGGGGTTGGGCTCGAGAGAAGGCCTGATGGACTCGTAGGGATCCACCTCGACGCGCACGGGGGGCTTTTTCTCGCCGAATTTCTGGGTTCCGGCCTCGCCCTTGACCACCACCTCCTCGGGCAGACCACCGGGAGTCGGGGCCGCCGCGGGCAAGCCCCCGGCGGCCCGGGCGTTTAAGGCCAAGAACAGCATGCACAGAGTTTTCTTCATGGCGTTCACTCCAAGAGAAACCGGAACGTGATGATTCCCCACTGCCTCCGGCCCCCGGCCAAGGGCGCGAAGCGCCACTGGCGCAGGGCCTCCAAGGCCAGGCGATCGAGCCGCCCGAAGCCCGAGGTGCGCTCCACAAGCATTTGGGGCAGGACCGCCCCCTGCGGCGAGACGTCGAAACGGATGGAAAGCGAGGCCTCGTGAACCCCCAGATCGCGGGCCCAAGCCGGGAACTCTGGAATCACGTACGACAGGACCTTGCGGCCGGAGAGCGGGCCCTCTATTTCCACCCCCTTATTCTCCTCCAAGGCCCTGGCCTTGCCGCGCTGGGGAGCAGGCGAGAGCACGGGCTCAAGCCTATTGCGAAGAGCCTCGGGCGCCTCCCGCATCTGCGGAGCCATGTCCAGGCGCTCCGAGACCGGGAGAATCGCCTCGAGCGTGCGGCGCAGGGCCCCCCGCTCCGGGGCCGCCTCCACAAGGGGCCGGGGCGCGGCCGAGAGACGCCGGCGAGCGGATAAGCTCGCGGCCTCCAGACCCTGCAAGGCGCCGGCCGGGCGCCGCCGCCCGACGTCCTCGAGCCTGGGAAGCTCGGCGGGGGCTTGGGGCCGGCGGCTTCTCTCCTCGAGCTTGGGGACCGCCATGAGTGCCGCGGCCCTCGCCCTTGAGGGCTCGGCATCAAGGGCCTGGGGCGCCGCCTTGGGAGCCGCAGGCAAGGCCAATTTCAGGAAATTCCACGTGCTGGGAGGGCTCGGGGCCCGAGGGATCGGCTTGGGCGTCTCCACGGGCCGGCGCGTTTCGATCATGAGGTCCACGTTGGCGATCACGCGGGCCCCTGCCTGGCGGGCCAACCGGGACATATGGAGATACAGCCCGAGCCCCGCCGCGTGCAAGGCCAAGGAGCTCATCACGGAAACCGGGACCCTGGAAGCGGTCATTTCTTGGGCTCCGTGGCGATGGTGAGAACCTGGGCCCCGGCCTCCTTGGCCCGGGCCATGAGCTCGGTGAGCCTGCCGTGGGTGGCGCTTTCGTCGGCCCTCAGCACGACTCGCTTGGAGTCGCTGGCCAGAAGCCGGGCCTCTAGCTCTGCCTTCAGGGAATCCAAATCCTTGAACTCCTTGTAATCCAGCGCCAGGCGTCCCTCCCGGCTCAAGGTGACGGTGAGCTTGTCGGACTCAGAGCCCTCGCGAGTGTGGGCCTGGGGCAAGGTGACCTTGATCACCGGGTCCGACATCATCGGGGCCGTCACCATGAAAATGATCACCAAGACAAGGCAAACGTCCACCAAGGGTGTTACGTTGATGCCCGAGACGATCTCGCCCTCGTCCTCCCAATCCACGGCCATCAGGCCTTCCCCCCCGGCTGTTCCTCGCTCTTGAGGATGGCGAGCTTCAGGGCCCCCGCCTGCTGGGCCGTGTCCAAGATCCGGACGACCTCTCCCACCTTGTTGCTGGCATCCGCGGAAATGACCACCAGCTTGTCCTTGCTCGCGGCCAGAGCCTTCAAGATCTCGGACTCCAGAGCCGCGGCCGCGGCCGCGACCTCGGCCCCGTTGACCGTGATCCTGCCGTCAGCCATGAGGCGCACCTGGACGTTCTCGCTCAAGGACGCCTTGCCTTGGGCGACGCCGGCGCGCGACTGGAGAACGTTGATGCCGATGCTCAAGGCCATGGGCGCGATGGCCATGAAGATGATAACGAGCACGAGGCAGACGTCCACCAAGGGCGTGACGTTGATCGCGGTGATGGGCTCCTCGGCCTTGTCCTGGGCGCCCGCCATTTATTTGGCCCCAAGCATCACGATGAGCCGGGTCGCGGCCACCTGCATCTGGACCGAGAGCTCTTTGACTCTCCTGGTGAAGTAGTTGTAGATGACCGCGGCCGGGATGGCCACCAGAAGCCCGGCGGCGGTCGCCACCAGGGCCTCGGCGATGCCCTTGGCCACCACGCTCGGCCCCCCGCCTCCGGCCAAGGCCAGGTCTCGGAAGGCCTTGATGATGCCGACCACGGTGCCGAAAAGGCCGATGAAGGGTGCCGTGTTGCTCAAGGTTCCCAGGACCGCCAGGAAGCGCTCGAGCTTAAGCCTTTCCTCGAGCCCCTTGCTGTGCAGGAGCTCCTCCAAATCCTTGCGCGAGCGCCCGGCGTGGAGAAGCCCGTAATGAACCACCTGCGCCACGCAGGAGGACTGCTTCTGGCAGAAATGGAGGGCGGCCTCGCTCTTGCCATCCTCCAGGAGCTTGCGCACGTGCGCGAGCACGTTCTCTGCGTTTCCCTCGGCGCGGCGGAAATACAGCCAGCGCTCGATCATGAAAGTGAAGGAGAGCACCGAGCAGAAAAGGAGGACGAGGAGGGTGAGGCTGTCCCGGAGCATCAGCAGGTAATTGATCTGACCCATCATTGAATCCTCCCCGCCTTGGCCTTGGGCGTCTGGGCCGCGGACTTGCCCGCCCTGCGCAAAGCGGCGGCGCGCTGGGCCGCGGACTGCGCCACGGCCTTGCCCGCGTTGCGGGCCAAATCGTCATAGACGGCCAGGGCCTTCTCGTAATCCGAGCCCCTCTCGTAAAGCTCGCCGAGGCGTATAAGGGCCTGGAGGCGGAAAGGGTTGCCCGCCGGCCGCATGGGGCGAAGCTTTTCCCAGGCATTCTGCGCCTCGTCTGGCCGCTTCTGCGCGACGTAAATCTCTCCTGCCCGATACGCGGCCTCCAAGGCCATCTCGGCCCCTGGCTGGGCGCGCTCGCCGATCCGGCTCAAGGTGGAAAGAGCCCCCTCGTAGTCCCTGCGGTCCTTTTGGATGGCGAAGACCTCCCAAAGGGCGGACAAGGCCGCGGGATCGGAGGCCCCCGCCAGGCCCACGTACTTCTGATAGGCGTCCTGGGACATGTCGGGCCGGCCCACGGCCTTGTAGGAGAGGGCCAGATTGAACTGGGCGGCCTTGACGTACTCCGCCTCCGGGTACTCCTCGATGAGACGCAGGTAATAGCGGATGGCCTCCTGGTGCTTCTTCAAGCCGTAGGAGGCGCTGGCCAGGTGGAATAGGGCCAGCGCCGTGTTCTCGCCCCGCTCGAAGTTGTCAAGGAGGCGCTCGAAGGCCGGAATGGCCTCCTGGAAATTGGAAAGCTTGAACCAGCTCTCGCCAAGATAAAACTGGGCCTTGCCGAGCTCGGCGTGGTTGGTGTGCTCCACGCTGAATTTTTGGAACTCCGAGGCCGCCTCGGCGTAGTCCTTGGCCTCGAAGCAGCGCCGGGCCAGGCGGAACTGCAGGTCCGCGGCGATGGGCTTGGCGGCGGCGGCCGCGATCATGCCGCGCAAGACCGCCTTGAAGTCCGCCTTCCTCAGGCGGTCGAGGGCGCTTTCCAGTATCTCGAGGCCGTCGGAGGCCTCCGGGGAACCGGGGAATTGGCCGACAAGCTCCTGGACCTCCTTGACGGCCGCGGCGTCGTCCTTGGCGTTGTAGGCGGCCTGGGCCAGGCGCAGGCGCGCCATGGCAAGCCGGGAGTCGGACGGAAAATTCTTTAGGATGGCGCGGTAGGCGGCCATGGACTCGCCGTATTTCTGGGCCCGGAACAAGGTGTCGGCGGACTGGAAGGCCGCAGCCTCGGCTTCCTTGGCCTGGGGATAGCGCGACATGAGCTTTTTCCAGGCCTCCAGGGCCTGGGTGTAGAAGCGGGCGTTGTAGAGGCTTTGGCCCGCCCGGTACAGGGCCACGGGGGCCTGGGCGGAGTCCGGATGCTCCTGGGCGTATTTCTCGTAGAGCTGGAAGGAGTCCTCGTAGTTCTTCTGGTTGAACAGGCTGTCGGCGATGCCGAGTTCATTGACGCCCGAGAAAGTGAAGGTGGAGGAAGCCGCGGAGAGCATCTCCTTGAGCTTCTGGCGCTCCTCCAAGGCCTTCTGGTCCTCTCCTTCATAGCTGTAGCACCAGGCCAGCCCGTCCTGGGCGTAGATGGCGGCGGGGTCGTCCGGGTAGACCTTGAGTATCATCTCATAGATGACCTTGGCCTCCTCCACCTGGTTCAAGGCCAGATAGGCCTCGGCCGCGTAGAGGTAGCTCAAGGTCCGCCACTTCGAACGAGAGGGCGGCATGTGCCGGAAGATGTACTGATAGGAGGTGAGGATGGAGTTGTAGTTCTTCCCGCTGAATTGGTTTTGCAAAATCAGGAAAAGGGCCTGCTCGGCGATCTCCGAGGACGGGGCGATGTCTATGATGCGCTGGAAGGCGTCCGCGGCCTCGCCGTGGCGGCCGAGCCCCACCAAGGCGTTGCCCAGGATAAGGTAGACGTTCTTGGCCAAGGCGTTGTTGGGGTACAGGGACAGGAAATTCCGGCAGGTCTGCGCCGCTTGCGCGAAGTCGCCCACCTGGGCCTGGGTCCAGGCCAGCTTGTAATGGGCCAGGGGCGACACCCTGAGGGTCTCGGGGTGCTGGGTGATCACCTTGGTGTAGGCGAAAAGCGCGTCGCGAATCTGTCCGGTCGCCAGATACGTCTCGGCGACGAGGTATTGGGAAATGGGCCCGAAGAAATCGCCGGGGGCGCGGTCCAAAAGGCCTTGGAGCTGGGCCCGGGCCTGGATATAGTCCTTTTTCTGGAAATGGCAGGCGCCGACGCGGAAATTGGCGGCCGAGCGCAGAGGGCTGTCCGGGTAGAGGCTGATGAACCGCTGGTATTTTGAGACCGCCCCATCGTAGTCCTCGGCCAGGAAGAAGGACTCCGCGATGTAGAACTGGGCCTCTTCCTTGAGCTCGCTCTCGGGGTAATCGCGGATCAGCTTCTCGAAGGCCGTAGCCGCGAGATACGCTCTCTTGGATAGGAGGTAGGTCTTTCCCAAATAATACTGGGCCTCCGGAGTGCTCACCGCCTTCAAGGCCTTCTCGGCGTTGTTGTAGTCCCCCTTGTGCAGGGCCACCACGCCCTGGGCATAAAGCGCGGCCTGCTCCTTGAGATAGGCGGGATAGGTCTCCCCCAGGATGAAAAGGGAAGACTCGGCCGCCTCGAACTCCTCCATGGCGAGATAAGAGTAGACGATGCCGAGCAGGCTTTCCCCGGCCAGGTAGGACTTGGGGAATCTGCTCTCGACCTCGCCGAACTGCTTCAAGGCCTCCTCCCAATTTCTCTCGTTGTAGGCCGCCTCCCCCAAGCGGTACTGGGCCGAGGCCCCAAGCCCGCTTTTCTTGTCCTCGGCCACCGCGCTGAAGGCCTTGCGCGCGGCCTGGAGGGCCTTGGCCGCGGCGGGGTTGGAAGCGGAAAGCGCCCGAGAAGCGGAATTCTTCTTGGAGGCGGCCTCTTCCTTAAGGAGGCTCAAGGCGTAGCGCATCTGCGCCTCGCCGATCAAAAAGCGCGCGTCGGCGGCCCTTAGGCTGCGTGGAAACTTGGAGAGGAAATTATCGAGGGCCTCCACCGCCGCGGACGAGTCCTGCGGCGCCGCCGCTTCGCGGAACATCTGAGTGGCGGAGGCGAAGACGTCCTCCTCCTGCTGGACCTTGCCGTCGGAGTCGCTCCAGGGGGCGGCGGCGCATAGGCTCCGGGTGCCGAGCAAAGCCGCCAGGAGCAGGGCCCTCATGCGTCCCAGCGGGGGGCGGACCATTTCTCCGCGCATTCCTGGCCGAGGCGCCGGGCGAATGTCTCCTCGGTGACACCGTGGAATTGCCGGCCGTCGCTCAGGCGCACGGATAGAGTCCCGGCCGCGAGGTCCTTGGGCCCGAGGACCACCATGTAGGGAACTTTCTCGAGCTGGGCGTCGCGGATCTTGTGGCCGATCTTCTCGCCCCGGAAGTCGCAGGCGGCGCGCAGGCCGAGCGCTTCGAGCCGCCGGGCGAACTCCGCCCCGGCCGCGGCCTCGCCGTCGGTGAGGGTGAGGACCTTCACCTGGACCGGGGAAAGCCACAGCGGGAAATGCCCGGCGTAGTGCTCGATCAATATGCCGAAAAAGCGCTCGAGCGAGCCGTACAAGGCGCGATGCACCATGAGGGGGCGCTGGCGCGAGCCGTCGGAGGCGATGTATTCGAGCTGAAATTTCTCGGGAAGGTTGAAGTCGAACTGCACCGTGGAGAGCTGCCAGGAGCGGCCGATGGCGTCGATGAGCTTGACGTCTATCTTCGGGCCGTAGAAAGCGGCCTCGCCGCGCATGAGCCGGTAGGGGATGTCGCGCTTCTTGAGAACGGACTCCAGAGCCCCCTGGGCGCTCTCCCAATCCGCGGTCTCGCCGGAGTAGTCCGATCTCTTGCCCGGATCCCAGGTGGACACCTCCATGGCGTAGCGCTCAAAGCCGAAGGTCTTGAACAAGGCCAGGGCGAAGTCGATGCAGGCCTCGATCTCGGACTCCATGGATTCGGGGGCGCAAAAGATGTGGGCGTCGTCCTGCGTGAACCCGCGGGCGCGCATAAGGCCGTGGAGGACTCCCGAGCGCTCGTAGCGGTAGACAGTGCCCAGTTCCGAGAGGCGCAGCGGGAGCTCCCGGTAGGAGCGCAGGCGGCTCTGGTAGATGAGGATGTGGAAGGGGCAGTTCATGGGCTTTAACTGATAATCCGCCTTCTCCACCTCGATCTCGGAAAACATGTTTTGCCTGAAAAAATCGCGGTGGCCGGATGTGTTCCAAAGTTCTATGTTGGCGATGTGCGGGGTGTAGACCATCTGGTAGCCGCGCTTCAAGGCCTCGACCCTCAGCCAGTCCTCCATGATGAGACGCATACGCCCGCCCTTGGGGTGCCAGAAGACCAGCCCCGGGCCGGCCAAGTCCTGCACGCTGAAAAGATCCAAAGCGGGGCCGAGCTTCCTGTGGTCCCGGGCCTTGGCCTGCTCCAGCATCTTAAGATGGGACTCCAGCTGTTCCTTGGTGGGCCAGGCCGTGCCGTAGATGCGCTGGAGCATGGGGTTTTTCTCGTCGCCCCGCCAGTAGGCCCCGGCCACGCTCAGGAGCTTGAAGTGGCGGATGGCCTTGGTGCTCGGGCAATGCCCGCCGCGGCAGAGGTCGGTGAAAGTCCCGTGGGTGTAATGGGTGATTTTCTGGCCCTTCAGACCCTCCAGGATCTCGAGCTTGTACGTCTCCCCCCGCGCCTCCCAGTAGCGCTTGGAGTCCTCGTAGGACAGCTCCTCGCCCTTAAAGACATGATTGCCCTCCGCGATCTGGCGCATGCGCTTCTCGATCTTGGGCAGGTCCTCCAGGGCGAAGGGATGGGGCCCGTCGAAATCGTAGTAGAAGCCGTTCTCGATGGCCGGGCCTATCGTGATCTTGGTGCCGGGGAAAAGCTCTTGAACCGCCTGGGCCATCACGTGGGCGCAGGAATGGCGCAGGGCGTCCAAATACTCCTGCGAGGAGACGTCGGGAGAGTCCTTGGTCATGGTCATGGAAAAATTCTACCAAACGAAGGCGCCGATCAACAGCAAGTCTAGCGGCGCGGTGTTACGAAATCATGACGGGATTAGGCCCTCGCCAGGGAGAGGGTTCTTTGTTATCATTGCTCCACGGAAAATAAGAAAATCGTCCTCCCCCTTTCCCTGCTGATGATCCCACCCCAAATGCGTCGAGGCCAAGGAGATAGTGGACTCGATCGAGCGCTGGATCAAGGTCGCCAGGTTGGCTCCCGCCGAAGCGAGGTGGACTAACGAATCCAGCGTTCCCCTTATCGAATACTGATCAGCCGCTTATCCACCGAACTTCGCCGCGAAGTTTTGTGAATAACTCCACCGGCCTTGCGCTCCGGCCGACAAAAGCTGCGACGATCTAGCGAGCCCGCGCTCCCTCCGGGTCGCGGACAACCAAGTAGCCCAAGTCCTCCCGGGGAAATAGGAATCCAAGCATGCCGGCGGGATACCGCAGCAAGCCTGGGAATTTAACGCGCGGCGCAGCGCGAGGACAAGGAGAAGGGGATAGTTCCGGAACATACCACGACAGCTGCGAAATTAATCTGCCCAGTATAGGATTTGAACCTATGACCTTTCCCATGTCAAGGGAACGCGCTACCACTGCGCCAACTGGGCTTGTGGCAAGCCTCCCTCGCGGGGAGGCGCGCAGCCGTTATGGGGGCTGCGCTTCCTGCTTGCTTAACGCTGTTGAGTATTTTACCTTTCCAGATTGGGTTTATCAACCAGCCTTAAGGGTAGGGAGGGTTCTCGTACTTGCAGCACCTGATGCTGTGCGGGCGCCTGCGCGGCAGCTGATACTGGATATTCCTGGCCTCGTCGGCGGCTTTCTCGATCACGGACCCGGAGGCGGTGACCACCTGGGAGCCCATAATATCCAGAATTTCCTTGGACCTGGAGATATTGCGGTCCACCTCCATCTTGGAGATAAGCTTGTCGTCCTCGTTCCCGACCCCCCCCATCACCGCCATATTATAGACGGACGCGGCCTCTATCCATTGGGCTCGGCACCGCAGCTCCTGGGACAGGCCTCTCATCCCGCCGCCGGCGTAGTGGGCGCATGAGATGGGCTTGAGAATCGCAGCGGAGGACATCTGGGGGTGGGCAGAAACTTCCGTCCTCAGCCCGCAGAGAGCCGCGGCCGCCGCCAACAAACACAATTTTCTTTTCATCCTTAATCCTCCTGGCCAGCGCTGCGGCTGGTCTTTGACATGGTAGCCGTTGCGCCCGGCCCTGACAAGGAGCATTGGACCCAAGCCCTTCATAGGTCGTAAGTCCCAGACGAAAAAAGCTTTTTAAAGCCTCGGTTTGGAGAGCTTCTGGCATTTTTGCTAACATGAGAAAGATGGCAAATCGGCCCGCCGCCCTCCCGCAAACGCCGGACCTTTACGCCAAACTGGGAAAAGCCTCCCTGCTCCGGATGCACGCTCTCATGGTCCAAGCCCGCCTCTTGGAAGAGCGGCTCATCAAGATGAGCAAGAGCGGGGACGGCTACTTCTGGATCGGCGGCCCCGGGGAAGAGGGCTTCAACGTGCCCCTGGGGCTCCAGGTGAAGAAAGGCCGGGGTCTGGAATACGACTATCTCCACCTCCACTACCGCTCGAGCGCCATCGCGCTCGCCATGGAGGTGTCCGCCATCGACATCATCCGCCAGATGCGTTGTGTCGCGACCGACCCGTTCTCCATGGGACGCAATTTCGTCAACCATTACGCCATCCCGGAGATGAACGTCGTGCCGGTATCTCCCACCATCGAGACCCAATATTCCACCGCCATCGGCACCGGCATCGCCCAAAAGCGGGCGGGCTCGGAGGGCATCACCATAGTCAACGGCGGCGACGGGGGAACGGCGGAGGGCGATTTCCACTCGTGCCTGGTCTGGGCCAACCGCCCGGTCCTGCCTCTGCCCATCCTCATCGTCGTCGTCAACAACGGCTACGCCATCTCGGTGGAGGCCAAGGGCCAGCACGGGGAGAGGAACATCTCGGACTGGGGCAAGGCCTTCGATATGCCGGCCAAGACCATCAACGGCAACGACCCCGTCGAGTCCCATTTCGCCGTCCAAGAGGCCATGGCCTACTGCCGCAAGGAGAAGCGCCCTTATCTCTTGGAGGCCAGAACCAGCCGCCTCTACGGCCACTCCTCCTCCTCCGGGGCCAACCGCATCCCGGAGCCCGACTGCATCGCCCTGTTCGAGGCAGAGCTAGAGAAGCGGGGTCTAGCCGGCAAGGACGCGCTCTCCAAGGTTTGGCAGGAAACCCAGGCCGAGATAGACTGCGCGCATCAACAAGTCAAACAGGAGCCCTTCCCGGAGCCGGGCTCGATCTGGGAGCATGTTTTCGCGGGACCACTTCCGCCATCCTATCCGACTAAGGGAGGCTCCTGACATGGCGAACATGGCCCAAGCCATCCGCATGGCCCTCCATTACGGCGAGGAAAACCTGGGGGTCAAGGAAATTTTCGGGGAGGACGTGGGCCCGCCCCTGGGCGGGGTCTTCACCGCGACGCAAGGCCTCAAGAACGCCTGGAACTCTCCCCTGGACGAGCGCGGCATCATCGGCGCGGCCCTGGGCCTGGCCTGGGCGGGATCGCGCCCGGTGGCCGAGATACAGTTCGTGGACTATATCTTCAACGCCATAGACATGCTCAAGCTCTGCGCCAACGGCACGTGGACATCCGGCGGGCGCTTCAGCGCGCCGCTCGTGATCATGACCCCGGTGGGGGCCGGCATCCACGGCTCGGTGTACCATTCCCACTCCTTCGACTCGATGGCGGCCAAGCTTCACGGCATGAAGGTGGTCTGTCCCTCGACTCCCCTGGACGCCTACGGCCTCATGCTCTCCGCCATCAAGGACGACGATCCGGTGCTGTATCTCAAGCCCAAAGGCCTCCTGCGCGCCAAGGGCGAGGAGCTCATCCCGGGCGAGCCCGCTGACGAGAAAGAGCTCAAGGCCATGATCGACGCCCCCATCGGCGACCGCGCCAATTGGAAGCCCCGCTGGCCGAAGCTGGAAGAATACACCGTCCCCATCGGCAAGGCCAGGATCTCTAAACCGGGAGAGGGCGCCACGGTGGTGACCCACGGCAGGATGGCGCCCTTGGTCTTGGAAGCGGCAAAGGCGCTTGCCCAAGAGGGCGCGGGGGACGCCGAGGTGATAGACCTGCGCTCGCTTATCCCCTACGACTGGGACTGCGTCAAGGAGTCCATCCAAAAGACCGGGCGGGTGCTATTCGTCAACGAGGAAACCGAGATCGCCAACTTCGCCGAGCACCTGATCCGCCGCGTCGTGGACGAGCTCTTCTACGAGCTCAAGGTACGGCCCAGGCTCCTGGCCGCCAAGGCCGTCCCCGGAGTCGGTCTCTCCCCCAACCTAGAGAACGCCACGGTCCCCCAAAAGTCCGACATCGAGCGGGTCCTGCGCGAGATTCTAACCGAGCCGACTTAGGATTAGATTCTGCGGCCCTTGATGGACACTTGGAAGGCTTTCGGGCCCATGCGCTTAAGCCTCATGCCGCGGCTCACTAGAGCCTCGATCACTCCGGGGTTCTCGGGACCGGCGAATACCATGCGGCTTCCACTATCCGAGCCGGTCGCCGTCATATATACGGTGTCTCCATCGTATATATGGATGTCAGTCATCGTGCCCTCAATGGAGTAACGGCCGGGCTCCTGCCTCTCCAATTCCTCAAAAGCGGCGACAATGATCGTATCAGCGAATATGAGCTCCCAGTTTTTCGCGTTCCTCTCCGCATGGAATTCCTCGAGAGAATAGACCCTGTAAAATCCCTCGGGGCCCGCCGGCTCGATGGCAAACCCTTCCTGGTCCAGGCGAGACTCAATGGCTTCCAAGGAAGCCTCCAAACCCTCGTCCAGAAAAACCTCGATTTTCCCCAGAAACTCCAGGCGTCCGACTGCCGCGGAAGCCCGCCGCCGTCCTGAAACATCCAGGACAGCAACCATCAGACGGTCCTCTGAACGCGCAAATTGGGCTTGGCCCGGAAAAGGCAGCGCCTCATGGATGGCCTTTGCCGCCCGCAGCATTCCGACTTCAGGCCCGCGCGGCTCCGGGGCCGAGCCCCACCCGTCAAGAACTGGGGCGGCCGACTCCGTCCCAAACCCCGTTTGCGGAAACCCGGCGGATAATAAAACTCCCTCGACTCGCTGTGCCACGGAGCGGCGGCTTATCCCCCCTTCAATAACCGCGCGCGCCGGCTCCGCAAGGCCGGCCGCCACCGCGCTGAAGAAACCCCTCGTTTGATCATCGTAAAACGGGTTCAGGCTCCCTATGATCGCCTCCCCCCGCGCCTCCAGCACTTCATCGGGGCCGAACTCCTCCTTGTCCCGCCAGGCCGCCAACCGGCGCCGGGCTTGACCTTCGGCCCAGCAGGCATGCGCCGCGATCGCTTCCGCCACCGCCGAATCCTCAAACCCCTCCCCCAGGAGCACGCCCCCTGTTTCAGATCCCAACAACGGCCGCAGGTATTCGTTGAATTGCCGGTCAAAGGCGGTCCTGAACTCGGCATCCTCCGGCCTCTTGGCCCGGAGCGCGAGGAAGGCGGAGGCCACGCGCGCCGCCTTCGGGTTAACGCCGGAATCAGCGGCGATCCTTATCAAGGCGGGAGTGATAGGCGGAGCATGTTCTGGCCCGCCGGCCCAGGCGCCATGGCAGGCAAGCGCCGTGATTGCGACAGCCGCCCGACTCAGCGTCCAGCCGAAAATCATGGCTTATTTTACCACCCCGCCATGCTATCCCCCTGGGTCTTATGGCCCAATAAGCTTCTCATTATCTAAACCGCTTGGGCAACCCCCAATAGGGATACGACCTCTCCTCCGTCGAGGGCAGGAACGCCGCGCGGGCGCCATTGTTGTCGAGTATGAAGCCCGGAGCATCGCTGTTTTCAACCGCCGCATGGGAGCTTCTGCTGCGGGGCTCGCCGAACACGTCGGCGTATTCCCCCTCCCCATCCACGCCCATGTGCCGGCCGGGCGCGTACTGGGTTCCTCCCGATTTACCGGATTTACCGGCCGCGCGCAGGGCCTGCACGATCTCGTGGGCGTTGGCCCCCTTCTCGACCGACTCGATCATGGCGAGCTTGGTCTCGACCCCGGTCCCGGTGCTGGCGTCCGTGGTGGTGCCCACGATGTCGAACTTGCCGGGAGAAAACACCTCCTGCCACACCCGCAGCACCTCTTCCCAGAGCCTCTCGTAATGCTTGATGCTGCTGCAGGAGTCCAAGAACAAGAGCTGTCTGCGCCTCAAGGGGTCCACCAGGAGTCGCTCGAAATCCTCCCCCCAGGGCCACGGGATGTAGAAGGGGATCTCCGCGTCGATATACCCGCCGTTATAGGCCGGGGAATGCTTGATAAGCCAGGAAAGCCAGGGATGCTTTTTTAGTCGCTGTATGGGCTCGTAGATATGGGGCCGCAGGCGCCCCATGTAGAACCAATACATCCTGTTCCAGAAGCTCCGCATGGGGCCGAAGCGAAAGCCCTCCCCCGCCCCCGAATGGCCATCGTAAACCACCACGTCGGCCCGGGCCAGGGCCTCCTCGAAGGCCCTCTTGGTCCTAAAGGAGCGGCCGTCCTGGATCCGGTCGAACGCCGCGATCTCATCGTTTATGGCGTCCGCCGCGAATTGCGCCGAGCCGGGCTCGGCATCGGCCAGCAAAAAGGGTTGGGCCTTGCCGCGCTCCAAGATCTCTTCCACGAGCGCGTCCCGCTGGCGCGGGTCCGAGATTCCCGAGCGCTCGAGGATGCGGCCGATGGCCCGGGCGAGCCGTCCGTTGGGCACGCCGGGCTGGCTCACCCGGACCTGGACCTCCACCTCTTTCCCCTTATAGACGACGGCTTTCCTTAAAACGCCGCCAGAGGGCTTGTAGCCGCGGGCCCCCAGGCCCTCGACCGTCTGGCGGGCCTGGACCCAATCGAGGGGCTCCGCCTCCCCGAGCTGGCTATCCCCTAGATAGCCGTACACGGCGTCCACGCGCACCCGGCCGCGCCGGGCGATGGACAAGGAGCCCTTTGCTCCATCGAAGAGATGAAAGAGCTCCCCCGTCATGATTTCCCCAAGCAGGCTCGCCCGAGGCGAGAAGGCCGGCGGATTGCCGTTCTTGTCCGGCAAATGCTCCCAGGCCGCGAAACTCCTCTCGGCGACCTGCCTGCGGGCCAAGCCCTCCACGGGCTCCAGGCCCTCGGCCCGAACCAGCCAATCGGCGAAATCCGAGTCCGAAAGCCCGGCCACCGCCGGGTCCTTGAGCTTCTTTTGCTGGGTGAGAAGCAGGCGCTCGCTCATATGTGGAAACTGCAGTTCCAGGGAATAGCCGCCCCGGCCGTCGTAATGGCCGCGTACGATAGTGGGCTTTTTGCCCGGCCCGTTGTCCCGGACGAGCTCGATATGCAGGGCCCGGCCTGGCTTGGAGATCGAGAGGACCTCTCCCGGGGCGGTCTCGTAGCGGCCCCAGTCTTCAAGGACCCCGGGCTCAAGAAGGCGGGACACCGCCGGACTCGCCTCCCCTGGAATTCGCTCGAAACCGAACTGGAGAACGGACTTCATCACCCAGGACTTGAGCGCCTCCTGGCCGCGGGAGGCGCCTTGCGCCATAGCCGCCGGCGCCAGGCAAAGCGCAGCCGCGAGAACGGCCGCCCCCGCCATCATAAGAAGCTTCGAGGAAACCTTCCTCAGTCCCTGCCTCGCTCGGTGTTGCCGATGTCGAGGTCCACTCCTTTTTGGAACAGCCTCTCCATCAGATCGAAGCCGTCGGCAAACTCGTAGTTCTCACCCGGAAAGATGCGAGAAAAAGTATTTTCCCCCAGGAAATACGACAAGTCGGCGGTGTTCATATCGCTGCCGACCGGAGTTATCCGGCCCGTGCGCCTGTCCATGATCGCCACCCAGAAATGGACCTCGTCATTGGAGTCCCGGACGGCGATCAGTCGCTGCTGCCCTGGGTCGAATTTTATTTTGACGGGCGGAGTGATCTTCTCATGGTAGGCGGCCGCAACCTCCGCCACTAGCGAGGCGTCCTCTCCGGAGAGAAGATACGCGAACGTTCCGTTATTGCCGTCATTGACGTCCGGATAGAGCTTTCCGTTCGAATGCGACTTGACGAACCGTGCCGCCAAGGCCTCGGGGCTGGGCCGCGGGAGGGCACGGAGAACTGCGCCGCTCTCTTGATGAATCCGGGACATGAGCCGGGAAACGGCCTGGGTCAAGGCCTCGGCGTTGGCCGAGACCGCCTCGTTGTTGACGGGATTGTTGAGGTAAACGGCCAAGGCGTGGATAATATCCCCGTCCTTGGGCCTGCCGATCAGTCTCTCGACGGCAGCGATTTCCTCGGCAAAAAGCTCACGGGCGGCGTTGCTGACCAGTATCTGGAGCTTGCGCCGGTCCCGGCGCATGATGCCGATGCCGCTCCTGGTGCTGACCTTGCTCTTGCCGAAGAAGTCCACCGGGGATCCCGCCGAGAGCTCGCCGTCACGGACTATCGTCCCGGCCGGGGCCGCGAAGGCAGAGACCATGGTCGCCTCAAGGAGGTCGTTCTGCCAGGAATGGGTCCTCAGCCCCGTCATGACGTAGCGGTCAAGCTCCGCCGTATAGATGGCCTGGAAGTCCGTGGCCACGGTCTGGCCGGCGCCGTCAAGAGAGGCGTAACCAGAGGCGTTGGAGTGGCTCAGCATCTTCAGGATAGCCGAGTAAAATTCTTCCACACTATCCGCTTGCCTCAAGTACTCCCCGAGCTCGGTGAGGTAGAAGACGTCGGAGGCGTCCAAGGCCTTGTGCTCGGGGGCGATCCCAAAGCTGCGCCCGGATTTGACGTGCAGCTCCACGATCTGCCGGTCGAGCTGGCTTCCCCCCGGCAAATAGCCGATATTGATGTAGCCGTTCTTGGGGTCAATGCGGACCAGGACCCCGGCGCCGCTGGCGATGGCCAGGAAAGGCACGAGTTGGACGGCGTTCAAGGGCAGCTTCTCGGGGTGGGCCAGCAAGTCCTTATCCTTAAGGGTCTTTCTCAAAGCGGCGGCCAAAGTGGCGGGGGTGGCTTTAGCCCCGTCCAGGGAATCCAAGAGCTCGTCCAAGCCAGCTTGCCCATCTTTGAAAATTCTGAGCACCTTGCGGTAGACCTCGGGAGCGAAGGCCTCGGCCGCGGCGCGGATCGTTGCCTTATCCGCGAGCGCGAAGGAATGGGCCGTGTCCGCGTCGAGATCGGCCTTGAGCCCGTCGGCATCCATCATGGCCTTGAGGAAGCTTCGTCCCTCGAACTCAGAAAGATCCCGAGCGATAAACACCTTCGGGAAAACGGCAGTTTCCTCGGGCGCCGCCCGGAACCCCTCCGAGGCCGCCAGCGCCTCGGGGGCCTGGACGGCAGCCTCGCCATGCGGCTCGCCCCAGGACACGCTGTCCCACACGCGCCTAATCCGCCGAGAAACGCGCTTTCCCTGGGCCGGGGAGAGCTTTCCATGAGCGACGTCGTAGGCCTTGTGCGCGGCTTCAAGGCTCTCCGGGGTAAGATGTTCATGCCAAACAGCGCCCATCTTGAACAGCATGGCCGCTACGTTCGGCAATTCCTTGTCCCCCGCCGGCAAGTTATCGGCCTGCTGGGCGAGCTCGGCCACTTTGTCCGCCAGGATCGCGGAGGCGCGCAGAGAGGTCGCGTTCGCGGCGCCTAACCGATACTCGGGATGGGGCGGGAAATTCTGGGGCGTGATCCCGCTATCGCGGAAGGCAAAAACATAGGGAGCGTACCTCCCCCGCTCGCCACCTTTCGATGATAAATCAATATTTCCATGCCCGGGCATGGTCTTGACCGCCTCCCACCAGGACGGATGGATGGGAGCAAACACATTGCGGGTGGTTCCCGCGCCTACCGGCGGCGCGGCGATGACGGCGGCGGCAATAAGGGCGCAAATTTTCCGGACCTTGTTCCACATGGCTGTCTCCTGAGGCTAGAGGTTTATCAAGCGCCTCAAGATAGCAAAGCGCGGAGAAAGGCCCCTGGGCCGCAAGGCCCAGGAAAAAGAGGTTATTGGACCCAGTCCCGGCTAGGCCCTTGGGGTGCCGTGGCGCGCGGTGATGACCGAGCGCATGCCGCCGCGCGTGGTGAAGGCCCCCTCTAGCTCGGCCCAAAGGGGAGAGGTCGCCGACACGATGTCGGCCAGGATCTTATTGACCGCGTTCTCGTAGAAGATGCCCATGTTCCGGTAGCCGAGCAGGTAGTACTTGAAGGATTTGAGCTCCAGGCACTTCTTGTCCGGCATGTAACGCAAGGTCAAGGTCCCGAAGTCGGGGAGCTTGGTCTTGGGGCAGACCGAGGTGAACTCCGGGCACTCGATCTTGATCTCGTAGCCCCGGTACTGATTGGGCCAGGTCTCGATGGGAGGAAGCTCGACATCCTTTCCGGAAAGCGCCAAGTCCGGGTTGTAGCCGTACACGAGCGGGGTCTTTTTTTTCATTTTTTTCTCAAGCGAAGGGAATTTAACGCGACGGAAATCGAGCTCAAGGCCATGGCGGCCCCGGCCCACTGCGGGCGCAGGACGAGGCCGAAATGCGGGTAAAGGGCCCCGGCCGCGACCGGGATCAGGACCGCGTTGTAGGCGAAGGCCCAGAACAGGTTCTGCCAGATCACCCGGCGGGTTTTCCTGCAAAGGCCCAGAGCCGAGGCGAGTATGGTGAGATCGGGGTTGATGATGGTCAGATCCGCCGCCTCCACCGCGATATCGGTTCCCGAGGCCAAAGCCACCCCCACGTCCGCCTGGCTGATGGCGGGAGCGTCGTTGAAGCCCTCCCCTACCATGGCCACCTTCTTGCCCTCGTCCTGGAGCCGGCGCACGATATTGGCCTTGTCCTCGGGCAGTATCTCGGCGAAAACCCGGGTTATGCCCACCTCCTCGGCCATGCGGTAGGCGGCCTCGTTGCGGTCCCCAGAAACCAGGACGATCTCAAGGCCCATGGCCTTGAGCCGCTCCACGGTCTCCGCGGCCGAGGGCCTCACGGTGTCGGAGAGAACGAAAGCCCCTAAAAACACCCCGTCGAGGGCCACCCCTAATAGGGAAACAGCGCCATGAAAAATACCGGATTCGGCGGGCGGGACCGCCACTCCCTCATCCTTTAGCCAGGAAACGCTTCCCACGCGCACGGCCATGGACCCGCTTTTAAGGAGCACGCCGCGTCCGGGAAACGACTCGAAGGAGTCCACGGCTAAATCCGGGTCACGGACCCCGGCGGCCTTGGCGAAGGCGCGCAGGGCCTCGGCGAAGGGATGCTCGGAGCGCAGTTCCGCGGCCAGGGCGTAGCGGAGCATCTCATCGGCCGAGCCGCTCACGAGGATCGTCTCTATGACACGGGGCCTGCCCTCCGTAAGGGTTCCGGTCTTGTCGAAAAGGACGATGTCGAGACCGCTCACCTTCTCCAAGACGTCGGCGTTGCGAATGAACACCCCCATCTGGGCGGCCCGGCCCATCCCCGCGATGATGGCCAAGGGCGTGGCCAGCCCCAAAGCGCACGGGCAGGCCACGGCCAGGACCGAAACCAAGGAGGTCAAGGCGCGCAGGACCTTGGGCTCCGGTCCGTAGAGGGCCCATAGGACGGCCGAGGCGGTCGCGGTGAGCACCACCAAGGGCACGAAGCGGCCCGCGATGGAATCCACGAACTTCTGGATGCGCGGCTTGGTGGCCTGGGCCGCGCGCACGGCCTCGACGATACGCGAGAGTGCCGACTCCTCGCCGGACTTGGCGACCCGCATCTCAAGCGAGCCGGTTTTGTTGATGGTGCCGCCCCAAACGTGGCTGCCCGGTGATTTCTCGACCGGCAGGCTCTCTCCGGTAAGAAGGGACTCGTCCACCGTTGAAAATCCCGCGGTCACCACCCCGTCGAGCCCGATCTGCTCCCCGGGCTTGATCCGCACCGTTTCCCCGAGCGCCACCTCTGCGATGGGGACGATCTCCTCCTGGCCGCCGCGCAGGACATAGACGGTTTTGGGAGCGATGCGCATGAGCTTGAGCACGGCCTCGTTGGTCTTGCCGCGGGTTTGGGCCTCGAGCCAGCGGCCCAAGGTCACCATGATCACGAGCCCCGCGACCGCGTCCCATTGCGGCACGCGGGCCGCGGGAGGCAAGGTCTCCGGCATCAGAACCACGTATGCGCTGTAAAGGAAGGCCGCCCAGGTGCTCACCGAGACCAGGCTGTTCATGTCCGCCCCGCCGCGGAGCAGGCTGCGGTAGAATCCCAAATGGAAATGCCAGCCGCCGTATATCTGGATCGGCAGGGCCAGGAGCAGGCTCGTATACGGCGACAGGTTCAGGAAATCGGAGCCCAAAAGCGGGAGAGCCAGCAGGACGCTCGCCTGCAGGCGAAGGAGCAGCCTTTTCTGCTCCTCCTGCTGGGAGAAAAGGCTCAAGGTCTCGGCCTCGCCCCGGCTCTCGCTTTCACCCAGCACGTCGTAGCCGGCCTTCTCGATGGCGTGCCGGAAATTCTTGACGCTTGCGCTGGGCCCGGGGAGGTAGGAAATGGAGACCGTGCGCGAGGGCAAATCCGCGCCGACCGAGACAACCCCCGGGATGTTCTTGACCGCCGCCTCGATCTTGGCCACGCAGGAGGCGCAGTGCATCCCCTCGATGGGAAGGACGATTTTGCGCTCGCCCTGGGGAATCTCGCTCACAAACTCCTCCGCCAGGCCGCCTCGAGGTCGGCCAGGCTCCTCCACACCCCAGGGTAGCCCTCGGCCACGGCCTGGTCGAAGCTCCGGCTCTCGCGCAGGGCGGCCAGGAATTGCGAGAAGCCGATCTTGCCCCCCCTTTCGATCATGAAGCGCACCATGCTTTCTGCCTGGGCGTACCAGGAGCTCACCGTGCGCTCGCGCTCGGTGGCCGGCACCAGATGGATGAACTGCTCCATGGGGAAAGGCTGCTGCCGGAGGCGGCCGCGCAAATCGCTGAAAATGCCGCTCGAGCCCGAGCCTTCGGCCGCCTGGTTCTCCTCGTAGACCGCGAGGCCTTCGCTCACCCAGCGATGGTCGAGATTCATGAAGCCCATGTACTCGTAAAAGATGAGATGCGTCATCTCATGGGCCAAGGTCCTTTTGAGATGAGGCCCGGGGTAAGCGTAGATCGCGTTGCCGACGGTCGCGGCCCCGGACCAGTCGGGCTGGCCGGTCTTTCTGCGGTACTCGCTTTGGTCGGCGTAAACCACGAGCTGGTACAGGCCCCGGGGCCTGAAGGAGAAGAGGTTGGTATCCACCATGATCCGGTTGTAGAGCTCCTCGGAAAGATCGGCGACCTGCCGGGCCGCCTCGCCGCCGTAGGCCTTGACTTGGAAGTGAAGGCTTGCCAACTCGTAGGCCCCCGCGTCAAGCGGGGCGAAAGACCCCTGGATAATGGTGCTGCCGGTCTCAACGGGAGGCTCGCCCGGATAGGGAACGCAGGACAGCGCCGCGGCGGCGGCGCAGAAGAGACTTATTCTAAGAAACACCGTTTATTTTACCAATTGAGGGCGGATTCGTTCATCCGAGTTGTCCACCGAACTTCGTGGCGAAGTTC